>CAIZXK010000345.1 GCA_903936865.1 uncultured Bacteroidales bacterium
TATGGTGTTTAACGATTTACCGTTTCCGGCTACAGATGTAATCACTTGTCCCAACATGTTATAGATGTTTATTTCTTTAACCTGTTCGGTAGTATTTACATATATGGTATTGTCGTAAGCATAAATACTTGTGTTTCCTCCATTATTTTCGATAATGCCTGTTGCTGTTGCAAAATGCAATATAAAACGATTCGCGTTATCACCAATAGAAGCTGCAAAAGTATAAGATGGATTCAGACGTAAGTCCTGAGTAGTTCCCAATAACAAATCTTCTAACTTAATAGATACATTGGCATCGAAATTAGCAAATTCAGAAGCAGTTAACGTAACATTATCAGATACACCCAAACGAATATTCATCGGAATTGCAATTGGTGCATTCTTGAAAATATTGATTACCAGGTTGTGATTGCCTGAAGTTGTATATATTTCTGGAATATTGTTATCATTAGCAAATAATTTGGAAGCATCATACTGAACATCGTAATTATTGGTAGCTATCGGATTCATTACCACATTGATTTCGTCTTTATAAGTACCGCGTTGAGCAGTAATTTTTACTAAGTCGCTGATTGAGTTAGTAGATTTTAAAAACAATTGACCATTATGAACCCTGTTTGTATTATCTAAACTAATACCATTAGCATCAGTGGTTTGAACAAAGAAACCTTGCATTGGAGCCAAGTATTGATTTCCTCCATTAACAGAACCTCCTAAAGAACTATATGCAGAATAAAGAGTTAATGCTTGATTCCATACTCTAACAGCACCTCCGGCAACATTTGCGGTATTTACAGTATTCCAGTTAATAGCAGAAACATAAGGATTGCCTAATAAATCCCATGCACTTCCACCGGTAGTTGGTAATAATTGAACTCCGGTATTTAAAGCACCTATGAAAGGAACTGTTGGATGAGGAGTGCTATTTGTTTGAGTATCTGCCCAAATTCCGTATCCTTTGCCAGTAACTATTGGTGTAGTTAAATTTGTAATGTATGTCCAAACACCTCCATTGAATTGTCTTACATATATATCAGCTTGACCTGAAGGTAAATCAAATACACTTGATAATACATTCTGTACAGGTGATGAAATTAAATGCCATTTTTCACCTTCAACATATTGTTTTATAGTTGCACTTCCTGTTATGGTTAAATTTCCATTATCCAATAACGAACCAGTGCCTGAAGCATTTGATTCAACAGTTAATTTGTTGATTGTAACTGGAGCTGTTAAAGTTGGGAAGAATGGTGCTGTTGCAGGGATTATAGCTTCCGCTGTGGCAACTGGTTTGCCGTTGTTCCAGTTTGCATTTTTATTCCAGTCATTATCTACTAAACCTGTCCATGTTGAAGAAGTTGGAATAGTAACAGGATTTACAATAACAGTTGCGGGCACTGAGTAAACGTCAGCACAAACACCATTATCGATTACAGCTCTGTATTCATAAGTTCCTAAAGCTAATGGAGTCTCCGAATAAGAAGTTAAGCCTGCAGAAGCTGAAATATCATTATAACCTGCACCATCTATCTGAACCTGCCATTTTATAATGTTTCCAGATTGTCCGTTTAAGCTTAATGTTCCGGTGCTTTGACCCAATGTAATTGTTGAACCACCTGAAACACTACCTGCAACAGGAGCAGCATCAACAGTTATGGTAGCCGCACTTGAAAAAGCATCTGTACAACTTCCACTCTGAACATGAGCTCTGAAATAAGTTGTTGAATTTAATATTCCTATTTCACCACCGGTTAAAGATGTATTCGTATTAGTAATATCAATTGGATTGGTAAAAGCTAAGTCGTCTGATTTTTGCCATTTTAATACATTTCCAACATTTCCACTTAAATAAATAAGACTGGAAGGAGTATTATTTGAACAAATTGTATGAGAACCATAAACAGAACCTCCTACAGTTGCAGGAATAACTGTTGCAACAACTTCCTGACGTGGTGACATACATATTTTATTCATGTTCCATCTGTACATAAAATAATAAGAAGATGAAGTTGTAACACTACCTGTTAAACTTGAAACAAAGCCATTAATAGTACCTAAATCAGTTAAAGCAATTGGATAGGTAACATTTGAATTTTCTCGTATAAAGTTTCCTGTCATTCCGTTTGCCATAAGTCTATAAGTACCTGGAGCAATAGTCCAGCCTAAATTTATGGTTGCTTCAGTTCCAGCTGTAACAGCCCTTGCACCAGTAGTCTGTAACTGTGAAGTTCCGCCACTATTATATAAAGAAATTGTAATTGATGTCCCAGTAGTTGAAATAACATTTACACTATTTAAAACTGTATTAGAAGTTATTGTAAATACTTGCCCATAAGTTGATAAATTAGTACCTGTTCCAGCAACATGGGTTAATCTACCCAAATCTGAAGTAGAATTTAATTCTGCACTAACATAATAACTTGTTGTAGATGTTAAAGATGGAGTAGTAAAAGTTTCTCCACTTCCTAAACTTGTTCCGCCACTTGCAGCTGCATACCAATTTAAAGTTCCTGATGAAGCAGTTGCACCTAAAGTTACAGTGCCTGATCCGCAAATACTTGCAGGAGTAGTTGATGCAACAGCAGGAGCATTAACAGTAACAGTCAGATTATTTGTTGTTACATTATCGGTATAACAAGAAAGAACAGCCTGATAATAAGTCATAGCAGTAACTGTCCCTGGTGCATAGGTAGATGCATTGGTTCCAACATTTGTCCAAGGACCGGAATTGCTTAAAGTAGATTCCTGCCATTGAATATTACCACCAGTATTTCCACTTAATGTAAATGTTGGTGTTCCACTAAAACATAAAGTGAGTGGACTACCTGTAATAGCTCCAGCAGATAATGCGGTTTTGGTTCTTGTAACAGCAGGCATAGCGTCGTTTCCAGCGTAACCATCTCCTGTTACAGATATTGAAGCATTAAAAGTATAAATTCCTGTTGCTGTCATATCTAAAGTTGAAGACATATCAACATTTAAAGTTGCATTTGGAGCTAAAGTGCCAGAGTTTACCAGTGCAGATAATGCTGAAGTTGCAGCTCCACTTACATTTGTAGTTACAGTAGTAGGATTAACACCAAAATCAATAGTTGCAGTTCCTAAATTTTTGATTGTAACAGTAACTGTCTCCGCATTTGAGTAACAACTAACCGAACTTACAGCAGGTGCAACCAGAGCCGTAGCTGACATATCCAATGCAAGTGGAACAAATTCATCAGCACCGATACATGGAGGATTGGGTCTTGCATCACCATCAATATCATCAGTTACATAGGTAATTTCAGTTCCTAATCCATACAATGCACTATTGAAAGTATGTAAATTTGTTGTACTAACAAATATCGGATCAATAGAAATTGAATTTGCATCTTTTCCATTATAACCTGGAGCAGCAACCATATCTGCTAATGTAGCAAAATATTGATAAGCAGTTGTGTAATATGCATATTGATTACCTGTTCCTGTTGAATAGAAATTATTGTAATTTGATTCGACTACAGAAGAAGAGCCATAAGAATCTTCATAAAAAACAGGAAATTTATTTGATAACACATTATTATTTATAACCTTAATATTTGTGCTTCCTATTGCAACATTAATACCTCTAGTGTCTGTAGCATTAGATCCTGAAATGTTTATAGAATTACTGAATAAATTATTAAAATGAGACTGAAAATCTCTGATTCCATAACACAAACCTGTTCCATTTTGTAAAGAAATAAAATTATTCCAGATGTACCCAGAATTTAAAGCAGTAGATGTATCCTGACTTAAACTTATACCATGCATTGTTGCACCTGAAATGAATATATTATTTTTTGATACCTGAAGATCATTTGTTGAATTAGATATTAAAACACCATATTTAGTATTTGTATTTGCAATTGATGAATTTATAGTATTTCCCTGCACAACAGGAGAATTCGCATAATAACACATAATACCACCCAAACCTAATGTAGAAATATTATTATTTTTAATTTGTAAATTATCTATTTGATTTGGAGCACCATTCCCTTTAATATAAATACCATAATAAACATTACTTATGCTATTTCCCTGAATGGTAAGATTATCATTATCAAATCCCTGTACTCCGGTTGTAGTAGTATTAATAGTAGCACCGCCAACATGAATACCATAAATTGCAGTTGTTCCTGAAACAAAACCGGCAATTAAACCTGTATTTTTAATACTTACATTAGTACAAGATAAGTTTGCATCCTGAGCACTAGCTAACCAAATTACAGCAGAAGCTGAAGTTGATTTATTTTGTAATGTCAAACTGTTGCCCCCAGTATTTAATCCATCTATTGTTACTCTATCAGCACCGCTTAATTTGATTAATGCACCGGCAATACTTCCGCTTATTGTATCATTACCAATAGGATTAATGGTGAAAGTATAATTACCAACACCAGTTTCAGTCCACTGATTCAAAGTACAAGTTGCAGTTTCTGTAATATTGCTGATAACATTTAAAGTAACATTGCCAGATAAACCTAGATTATTTGCAGCTGTAAACACATCAGATAATTTCACAAAATTACCACCGTTTCCTACGGTATATGTTCCTGCAAGTGAAGTAAGAATACTTCTGCTTCCAGCAGGATCATTAATAGTTGGTACCTGATCTATACCTGCAATTTTTATTGCAGAACAACTAATATCCAACGTTGCAGCATTGGTTGCACCTGTTGCAGGAACATCAAATGTCAACCAGAAATAATTGGCACCACCAGATAAAAACTGAGTACCAGCTACACTAAATGAAGCAGTTGGAGTTGCAATTGTTGTACCATATTGCATTGTTGTAGCAAAAGTTGAAGATGTGCCTGTAAAAAAGATTTTTGCATTTGTAAAATCTGTACCTGCAACAGCTGTTCCGGTTAAATCCAATGAAAACTGAGTTAATTCAAGTGGATTTAAAACACCAGAAGTTACTACTTCAAAACCAATAATCTGATTATTTGTAGATGAAGGTAAAACATATGCAATATTTGACTGAGTCAAGGTAGAAGATGTATAAGTCATTGCTGGATATGGAACTCCATCAAATTCATCAGCACCAATATCATAAGCAGTACCTCCACCATTTGTAGAACCAGCAGGACCTGGACGTGCATCACCATCAAAATCTGTGGTTACAGCAGCTAAAGTTGCACCTGTTGATTCAAGATAAGACTGAGATAAGCCACTGTTTATGTGCAAATCAGTACTTGATGTAAACTGAGGATCAGTATTGAACGAGAAATTATCTTTTAATGAAGAGGCTTTCCAATCAGCAAATGTAGCTTTATCAGCACCAAAATAAGCAAATACACTGTTAGCACCTGAGGTATAATAAACATTGTTATTAATATTTGTAAAAACAACACCTGATGCAGCATATATTGAATATGATTTAGTACCTGTTCCTCCAATAATACTATTCGCAAAAATATTATTTCTGATATCAAGACCTGTAACAGAACTAGATGTGATAACAATAGCAGCAGAAATATCTGCAGTTGTTGCATTGGTAAAACTTCCTGTAAGGTTTATACTATTGTTATATATCTTATGATTAGTTCCTCCGGTTATTCTGATACCAAAAGGATTATATTGAGATGAAGTACCATCTCCATCAGTTAATAAATCGTAGATTCTATTATTAGTTATCAATATATTACTAGTAGTTGTTGCTGAAATATTGATACCCCAAGTACCATAACCAGAAGTAGATGTTGAGCGTAATCCCCAGATTTTATTTTTTGAAATAACTGCATCGGTAACATTAGCACCTAAATCAATAGCTGCATTATCAAACAAAGTTGCCAATTGAAGATTAAAAATTTCATTTCCACTTACAGTTGGAGCCAATGCATTTTGTATATCTATACCTCTGAATAAAATATAGTCAGTTGCTAAAGATGAACCAATAATATTATTGGAAATATTGAGATTATCCAATAAATTTGGTGAAACATTTCCTCTGGCATATATTGCAAAATATGCTTTATTGAATGTATTACCTTGTATGGTTAAATCATCATTATCACTACCGGTTCCAGTTGTAGAAATTGAAGTACCACCTGCAAAAATTCCAAATGTTGAAGTAACAGAATTTGATCCTGCTTTTATGGTCATATTTTTAAATGAATTACCAACAGCACCCTGAGCATTTCCTAAACTTGACACCCAAAATACAGCAGTACTAGCTGCTGTGCTGGTATTTTCAACAGTTAACGAACTACCACCAGTGTTCAAACCATCAAAAGTAATATAATCAGCACCATTAAATTTTATTAATGCAATTCCGGTTAAAGTACTACCGGTAATAACAGAAGCAACACCTGAAGCAGGGCTTATTGTTAATGTATTAGTCGCATTAGCACCAATATTCTGATTAAAAGTAATTGGAAATGTTTCTGCAGTTGAATAAGAAGCATCTAATAATTCAAAAACAACCGGTCCAACTATCTGTTTGGCATTATAATCATTTGCTGCAGCTGTTAATGTTGCATAATCACCACCAGTACCAACTGTAAATGTACCGTTTAATGTATATAGAATATTAAATGTACTTGGTGTAGTAGGAGGAGTGGAACAAACTGGTGGATCTGTAGTAAAACCAGCAGCACCGGCAGAAGGGAATGCACCAACATTGCTTGCATTATCCTGAGCTACTATATAATAATTAATAACATCACCCGATGCAACGCCAGCAGCAAAATCAAAGGTATATGTGTTTCCCGAAACCCATGTACCTTCAACTGCCTGATAGGAATTAGCAGCAACTGTTGTCCAGTATAAATTTGGCAAACCAGGACCGGAAGTTGGAACTCCACTTGCATCAGTAATCGTAGCAGTTAAAGTTACACCAGTAGTTAAAATTGTATGCGGTAAAGCTGTATAAATAATTGTTGGTGCACTTAAATCCTGTGGAGTAAATATCCCTTCATCAGCACCAACATCTGGTGTAGATGCATCACGGGTATTACCATCAATATCAGTTGTAATTCCTGAAATTGTTATACCTCCACTTTCCAACTGAGTAGCAACAGAAGGATTAATATGAAGATCATAAGGTGTAGTTGATGCTTCCATAAATGGAGGTTCTTCATTATAAGATCCCTGATCTCTTGTAGCCATAAAAGCCTTATAATCTGCAAAAGCTTCTTTATAATTTGTATAGGTTGAGGTTCCTTCAACATATACACCCTGATTTGTACCTGAACTTACAAAGAAACAGTTCTTATTTGAGTTTACAGAATAGGTGGATGCAGGAACAGTACCAGCTGCAGATCTTCTATATGCTACGGAATAGGAAGTTCCGACTGGAGTTGAGTTATTTAAAACGATATTATTTCTTAAATCAACGGTTGGTGTTACACTTGCATAGATACCAGAAGTTCCAAAAGTAGTAGCACTTGTAGATGTTGCATTTAAGAAAATTGAATTAAAATAAGCATTTACAGTAGTACCACCACTTATATTCAACCCATTAACAGCATTTGTTCCAGTAGCATTTGGAGTTTTTAAATCATATATAAAGTTATTATATACACTTATAGTTGTACCCGATGTTACATATAAACCATGAACAACTGAACCGGCAACACTTCCTGTTAAATTATAAATTTTATTATTGTATAAGTTATTTGTTGTTGCAGTTGAAGCATTTATACCATAAATTACACTACTTGTACCAGCAGTAGTTAAACCATAAATTGTATTTGAATATGTATTATGTGTAACAGAGGAGGTTCCACCCGATTGAATACCATAAATCGTTCCGGATGAAGAAACTGTGTTAATATTATTATTATAGATATTAGCTGTCAAACCATAAGTAGAATTAATACCATAAAAAGTACCCGTTCCTAATAAAATATTTGAGGTGGTATTTCCACTAAACTGCTTATTTTGCGTTGCACTAGTAGTTGAAAGAAATGCAGTAAAAGTACTTGTTCCACTTACAGTAATATTCGAAAAGTTATTATTAGTTACAGTTTCAGTACCTCCTGTTGGACTACCTGCATTATAATACCCATAAAAAGCACCTGAGGCTCCAGTCTTGGAAATTGTTCCAGATGTTTGATTACCAGTAATTGTAAGATTATTAGTAGCACTTGAAGCAGTAATCATATAAGAAGTAGAAGTTGATGCAAATGTACCGTAACTAAATGTATTATTTGCAATAGTTTTAGATGTAGTAGCTATAGCATCATTAATACAATGTGCTCCTGAAGTAGATGATATACCTAAAGTTATGTTATTATTATTATAGACACAGACAGATGTAGTACCTGTGCCCAATGTTGAATTAAAAATACCATATAAAGTAGATGTATGATTACTACCACCACTGGCATTGTTAATCGAATTATAACTAACATTACTACTTTGCTGATATATCATATACACACCATAAGTAGAAGTGGCACTTCCACCACCATAATTAGTTATAATATTTCCGGCTCCAATTTGTCCAATAACGAGGTTGTTATCTCCATAGTTTGTCGCAGATGAACCTCTGGCAACAATACCTGCATGAACATTACTGATAGAGTTTCCTGTAATTGTAATATTTTCGTTTCGTCCACTATTAGCTGTGACAGTTACTCCAGTAGCAGATGTGCTTGAGGGTCCATTACTTATATAAATACCGGTAACTACACCACTTGTTCCCTTAGTCATTGTAATATTACAATTTTTAATAGTAACATACTGACAACCATTAGTTGCAGAAGGTTTGTGTGTCATATAACCATAATCAATTCCAGAATTATTTGAAGCGATATCAATCCCATCAAAAGTGATATAATCAGTACCATCCAAACGAATAATCGCATCGCTTAAATAACCTAAAGTTGCTACAGTTGTAGCTCCAGCATCTGTTCGTGTGATTTTTGGATTTGCTCCAGCTCCATCCCTTTGAAAAACAATAGGATTTGTGGATATTCCTGTAGCTGTGATAGTTAACTGAGACGATGTGGTTTCTGTATAATCAGTTTCCACATTAAAAATCACTCCTCCAGCACCAACTCCATTTGCGTTTAGAGCTGTAATTGCATCAGCAATTGTTGGATAATCATTCGGAATACTGAAAGTTCCGGATAAAGGTTGCCCTATTGCAAGATAAGCAGGCAACACAAAAAATAAGAAAAATAAAATTCTCTTCATGATAATAATAAATGTTAATTAATAAAATA
>CAIZXK010000346.1 GCA_903936865.1 uncultured Bacteroidales bacterium
ACATGTAGTTAGTTTTAATGCAATAATATTAATTTTATTTAAATAATAAGAATAACAGTCATACTCGCCGTGAATGCTCCAAATTGATTTTTTTCTTAAACATAGTGAACAAAAAACATAAAAAACATTTAATATCGGGTTGCAAGTATGAAGATGAATAACATGTGATAATTTAATTGCCCTTAGTTGAGTAAATATATTGTTCTTTTTATAATCGACAAACAGAAAGGGATACTTAGTAACATTTAAATATCTAATAAGCCTTTGGACGTGTATTGATATTCCGCCAATCGGTGGCGGCAAAACTCCAATGATTAATATTTTTCCCGAATCCATAAAACAATTTATTAAAAAACAAACTTTTATCCACAATCAATTATTAATTTTCTGAATGTTGATCGAGGGTCTCTAAAAATATCTTTGCGTGCCGCCAGGATTTATTTGGCTTAAATCTGAAATCACAACAGCGCTAAAAATGGAAACACATAACCAATTTTCCCAAAGAATGCAGTTTGTAAAAGCAAAACTTAGAGCAAAATAATAAAAATACCATTTGGAAATATTATTACAGATTCGATTTTTTAAAACTGAAAATATTGTAGTAAAGTATGCTAAAGCCAATGGTACGCCAAAAGCTAGTGCTGTAGCAAAATAAGATTGATCCGAAATCGTATTGTTACCATCAGATGAAACCGTGTTTCCAACCTGAAATATAGAAGAACCTATTACAAAATTTTGTATAGACTCCCCCAGAATTTGTATCGGCATAGTAAATCTGACAATTCTATCTCCATAATTCTCATAATCTCTAATAATACTTTCAGAATGAAAATTGAATAAATAATTTATGGAAAAAAGAATAGTAATCACAATAAAAATAAGTGAAAGTCTAAATTTAGATGATTTAAAAGTAAAGAAATTAAATATTATTAACAAACATCCCACAATGAAGGGATAGCGACTTCCACCTAGAGTAATAGCATATAGCATGAATAATTGAAAAATCCAAAAAAAAGTATAATTTAAAGGAAGAACCTTTGCTTTTAACATTGCTACCATAACGAACATGGCGCATAAAATTAAATTTGCACTAATAGAAGCTCCTTGTAACATATTTCTTGTCTTTTCAGTGTCGAATGAGATATAACCAATGTTTTCAGCATCAATCGCCAATGCGACTGTTGGGAAAAAATGAACATTAATAACCTGGGCCAAAGACACCAAAAAACCTTGAGCTACTATGGCCATTGCCAAAAACCGCAATACCTTATCATTTCTTACTATTTTAATTACCAAATACAAATATATAAAACCTGTTGCAATATATCGGTATGTCAGATAACTAACGTTTTCATTATAAACAAAGGATCGGATAGAAAATATTAATATACTTAGGATGACTAGTACCCAGGAAACTAATTCAAATCGGTCGAGACTTAAAAAAAAATGTGATCGTATAACTTTGTAAAAATATATAAATACCATTATTAAAGTCGGTCCTACTACCCATGTGCTTTTACCAAAAATATTAGGAAGCGGTATCACATAATGCAATATGTTAGAAAAAGGGATTAAAATGATTATTATCATCACAATAGTAAGTGAAATTCCTTCCACATGTTCTATGGATTTTTGAACTTTCATTTGCAACAGTTCCTCTGAGCAATGACAAGAAGCATCAACATTGATTTAACTTTTATAGCATAATCCCCATATCGCAAGCTAAAACAGAGATTCTTCCTGGCAACTCCATAATTCTTCGATAGAAAAGCAAACCGTCCTTCTGTGTAATCCAATCGAGATCTAATTTTGTTTATTTCATCACGATTTAGTAAATGCATATAATTTACCAGCACAAATTTCACTGGAAGAGACATGTCTTTTCGCGATATCCCCAAGCTGCTTAACCCATAGTATCCTATGCACTTGGGAATATAGGAAAATGCATCAGTAATTTGCGCAATTCGCAACCAGGTGTGAAAGTCTTCACAAGCAATCATTTTCAAATTTTCATCAATGCCTCCGATTTGATCTAACAATTTTTTCCTAAGAACAACAGAAGAATTAGCAATTGGATTGCCATTAACCAATAGATCCATTAGTACAGGTTTTTTTAATTGCCAACTTTTTATTTTTTTCTGGCGAAAAAAAACTGTGGTTTCTCTGACAATTTTCAAATCATGATAAATAATATCTACCTGATCATTAATGCGTTCAAAACAAACCTGAAGTTTGTCAAGCGCCCACCAATCATCTGAATCCAAAAAGGCAATCCAATCGCCTTTTGCTTCCCGAATTCCAGTATTTCTTGATGCCGCAATGATACCATTGTTGTTAAAATTTATTAAACGGATACGCTGATCATTATAAAGCTTTACTACTTCAATAGTGTTATCCTCTGAAAAATTATTTACAACAATTGCCTCCCAATATGGATAAGTCTGATTCACGACCGAATCTAAACATCTATTAATACAATGAGCATGGTTGTATGTTGGAATGATTATTGAAAACAAGGGCTTATCGCTATTACACTCCATGATTCTTCTCCATGTAATCAAATAATTCATTTATTCCTTTATCTAAACTCCAGCAAGGATCGAACCCAATATTTCTTAACCTTGAATTATCAATTATATATCGCTTATCATTGCCGACGTTCGTAAAATCTTCTACTTCTGCATTCTCAGAGGTTGACACAGGAATAGTTTTGTCATATCTATTTTTGTATATGGTTCGAATTTTTTCAGCCAGTTCAAGAATTGTATGCGTATTACCAGAACTAATATGATAAATTGATTCTTGAATGGGTCTGTCCGCTGAATTTATCAATAATTCAACAGCCTGGCATACATCATTCCCATGAATAAAATCCCGTAGGGGGGTTCCATCCGATAATAATTTAATTTGCTGATTTTTATAAGCTGATTTACATAAATCATTCATGGCAAGCCACCAGCAATTATTTTCGGGGAATATTGGAGCTCCATAACTATTTGAAAGTCGAACCGTAATTACATTCGTATTTGAATTTCTATTATAATGGTCACAAATATTTTCACTCAGGTAATGGGTTAATCCATATATGTTTGCTGTTTTGATTGGGTGATTTTCATTTACAATTATAGCTTTTTCTAGTTTTCCATAAACATGAATCGTTGAAAAATAAATGAATTTTTTTAAACCCGTTTTTGTACACTCTTTGAGTAGGTTCCAGGTAGGTAGAACGTTTATTTGTGAAACAAAATGCGTGTCTTTTTCAGAATCATAATGATCCAGTGAAATTAAATGAATGATTGCATCCGCCTTTAAATCAGCAATTTGTTTAATTATTCTCTGTTCCCTGATGTCGCCGTTTATGATCTTATAAAAAAATTTACCCCAATAGTCAACGTCAGGAATTGAAGGATGGCAAACAGCTATAATATCATGGGATTTTACTGCCAGGAATTGACAAAGCCTGGCTCCGATATAACCATTTGCTCCTGTAATAATAATTTTCATTTTACAAACTTACCTGTCTTTAATTGACCAGTCGTATGAAATTAAATCATTCTTGTGAGGATCCATTCTTTTTATCTCCAACGGATCATGTGGCATATCAGTAAAATTAATTACGAATGATTCTTCTGACCCTATTCCTTTAAATCCATTCCAAATATGCGGTGGAACTGTAACCATCATATAATTATTTTCACCTATAACTATTTCCTGTATCTCCCGATATGTTTTCGAATTTGATCTTCCATCAAAAAGAACAAATTTAATATTGCCTTTTAGAACAATATAATTTAATGTCATCTTCTCATGCAAATGCCATCCTTTAACAATACCAGGATATACTGTTGAGCAATACACTTCTCCAAAAGTTGTATATTGATCGTCAATTGATTTCATTATATGCATGATCTTCCCCCTATCATCGGGGATAATTTTTCTCGATGTGATAATTACACCCTCTATCATCTGTTCCTGTCCTCCATGAATTGATGAATATTACTTAATGATAATTGTCTGGCATCCTCACCACTTAAATAATTGATGTACCAAGCGATGGTTTTTTCGACTGTTTGCTCGAAATCCCAAACAGGCGACCATTCTAATTGGTGATTTGCCTTATCGCAGTTTAAATGTAATAATCCTGCTTCATGCTTGGTGTTTTCGATCTGTGCGAAAATAACAGAACCTTTACCTGCAACTTTAATAGCTTGATCGATTAACTCTTTTACTGTTTTTATTGAATTAACAGATGGACCAAAGTTCCACGAGCCCGAATATCTGGTTGGATTTCTATATAACTTCATTGCTAATAATAAATAACCGTAAAGAGGCTCTAAAACATGCTGCCAAGGTCTGGTTGCTTGTGGTTTCCGGATTTCAAGATCCTCTTTCTTAATGATGGATTGTACAAAATCTGGGATTATACGGTCAAGCCCCCAATCGCCCCCTCCAATAACATTGCCAGCTCTGACACTCGCTATTCCAATGTTTTCATTTTTTTGAAAAAATGAGTCATTGTATGACGAGAATACAATTTCAGCTGCAGCTTTGGAGGCGCTATAAGGGTCATGGCCTCCCAGCTCATCATTTTCACGATAGCCCCAAGTCCATTCTTTATTTTTATAACACTTATCACTGGTAACGTAAATACATGATTTAACAAAATTGGAATTACGTATAACTTCAAGGACATTAACTGAACCAGCAACATTCGTGTCAAAGGTAAGTTTAGGTTCATCATACGATAAACGAACCAATGCCTGAGCGGCTAAATGAAAAACGATCTCCGGCTGGAATTCCTCAAATGATTTCGTTAATGATTTGATGTCCAATATATTTCCGTCCTTATGATTGATTTCGTTCTCCAGTTTTAATAGGTTGAAATGAGCATTCTCCATTTCAGGTGGCAATGCGTATCCATAAACATCTGCACCAAGATATTTTAACCACAAAGCAAGCCATGAACCTTTAAAACCAGTATCGCCAGTGATAAGGATTCGCTTACTTTTATAAAAATCTTTCATTTCCATTTTTTCCAAGGAGCACTGTTTTTTTCGTAAAGTGAATTTAATAAAAGATATTCCCGTAGCGTATCCATTGGTTGCCAAAAACCATTGTGATTATATTGCATGAGTTGTTTGTCGTTTACCAATTTCATCATTGGATCCTTTTCGAAAACAAGATCATCAGAACCATCTAAATATTTAAATAATCGCTTGTCGCAAACAAAAAAACCACCATTGATGCGACCTTCAGCAGCTTGTGGTTTTTCGTTAAATTCAGAAATTACACCTTCATCGGTACATTTTATTTCGCCAAATCTACCAGCTGGTCTCACACCGGTAAGCGTTAGCACTCGTTTGTGATTGGAATGAAATGCTAATAAATTGTTGAGATCAACATCACTTAATCCATCACCGTAGGTTAACATAAATGTTTGGTCCTCTCCAATATATTTTTCAATTTTTTTGATTCGAGAACCTGTCATGGTTTTTTCTCCTGTCTCTGCAAAGGTAATTTTCCAATCTTTTTCATCAATTTTATTGTGAAAATTCACCAAACCTTTATCCCCAAGTTTTATTGTAAAATCAGACGTATTTACTTTATAATTTAGAAAATAATCTTTAATTACTTTCCCCTGATAACCTAAGCATAAGATAAATTCATTGTGGCCAAACAAAGAATAGTACTTCATAATATGCCATAATATGGGAAAACCACCAACAGGGATCATTGGTTTAGGAATATTATCAGTAACATCTCTTATTCGCGTGCCTTGTCCTCCGCACAAAATAACAACTTTCATAATCGTTTAACTTGTAAGTATTAATTTGTATAAATTATGATATTTGTTAACACTAATTGAATATTCATATAATGCGTCAAATTTTTTTTGGGCTTCGACCGAAAATTGTTGAAGTACTGAAAGATCTGACGATAATTTAATGATGGCATTTTTTAGTTCATCGGAATTTTGAGGTTTCACGACTATTCCAGTTTTATTATTTTCAATTTGTTCGGGTATTCCTCCTATATTTGTACCGATGACTGGTTTTCCCAAACTCATCGCTTCTATAATTATATTTGGAAAATCTTCGCTTGCTATAGAGGGTAAAATAACAACATCCGAGGCATTTAACAAATTAAAAACGTCAGGAATGTAATCTATCATTAATACAAAATCATCCAATTCATTCTCAGAAACATATTTTTCCAAACTTTTTTTTTCTGGACCAAGGCCTTCAAAAATAAATAAAGGAATTAAGCTTTGAGGATACTGATTCTTAATTTGCAAAATTGCTTGAAGAAGAAAAATGTGGCCTTTCCTTGTTTCCAGGTTAGCGACTACAGATGCTACAAACTTATTTTCTAAAATTGAATATTTTACCTTGAATTGTTCTTTGGATAGAGTAATAGTTCTTTTTTGAATCCCATTGTTTATAGTAAGTTGTTTACTTTCATCCAGTTTTAAAATTTTTTTCAATCTTTCTCCGGCATTTTCCGAACCTGTAATAAAAACAGTAACCCATTTTTTTATAAAAAAGTCAATGGGATAGTCTAACCAACGAAATGGGTGTTTATAATCATCAGTCAAATTGTTTATCACGTAAACGATTTTGTGCACTCCTGCCATCTTTGCTGCTAAAACAGAGGAATAGCAAGAGTATGCTGCAGGATATCCACCATTGTTTATGTGTAATATATCTATCTTTTGCTTAGTAAAAAAACGAAACAGGATTGCTGTATTAACACAGATTGCTAAATATTTATACAATAGCATATAAAATGCAAAAAATGTTCTGTAAGCAATTGATACTATCAAGGAAGTACTCAAAGGCTTCTGATAGATAAATTGTTTCATTAGCCGTAGGGGAAACTTTTTATAGGCCGTATTTGAGACACGTAAGTTTAATCCTTGTTCGTATTTTTCAGAATAATTATAGGCAAAAGAAACCGAAAAATCACTCTGAATGGATTTATCGTTTAAAAAGTTTGCAATCATATTTTCACAACCTGCAAAAAAGTAACAATCGGAATAATATAGAATGTTAGGCTTCATTAGTCAAATTTTTTCTGTAAAAGGAAATGGTCTTTCCCAGTCCATCGCTAAATTTGGTTTTAGGATACCATTTAAGAAGGATCGAAGCTTTAGTTATATCAACGACATAATTCATGATTTCTGAATCTCTGTATGGAATTTCCCCTATCTTTAAGAATTCTATATTGTTAGTAACTTCTGCGATTTGCATTGCGAGATCCCTGATGCAGATAGAAGTTCCGGAGGCAATGTTGATAATATGACCTTCCAGGTCCTTGCAATAAAGTCCTTGTATTATTGCATCCGTCAGGTCCTCAATGTAAATGAAATCTCTTAACTGCTTGCCTTCTGTCATCATAAATGGCTCTTTGCGCAGTAAAGTTTTGATTAACCCGGGAATAAACATTTCATCACCCTGGCCGGGACCATATGCAATGGAGGGTCTTAAGACAACCACAGGAAGTTTAAATTGCCTGTTTAAAATCAGTGCTAGTTTGGTAGCAGACAATTTACTTAAGCCATAAGCTGAATTGGGTAATTCTTGGGAATTCTCTTTGAACGGAGAAAGTGCGCTACCATATTCATCAATGGTTCCTATCGTTGTAACGAG
>CAIZXK010000347.1 GCA_903936865.1 uncultured Bacteroidales bacterium
CAAATATAATTTAAACCAGAAAAAACAATTTTCAATAGTTGCGAAAATATACTCTGTAAAATTCTTTTACATATAGGGAGTTCTAAAAATTGCTTTTTCTTCGTTGAACTTCAATTTTAAGCTCATCCCGATGAATAGTGACTATGGTTTTAAAATCTTGTTCGCAACAAAAAATCTAATTTTCAGAAGCATTTATAAGTTTAATTTTTAAATGATATTTTTTAATATTTTGGAAATAAGTAGTATAAGTTTTTTTATGATACGTTAAAGCTAATCTGTTAGAACAAAAGTAAGTAAGATTTGTTAAAGTACAAACAGGAAATTAAGCTGCAAATTTATCCAATAAAACGTTAACACAAATGCCGCAAATTAAACAAGAAAATCCATTACAACCTACCGATTCAAAATTAGATGAGACAATATTCAAGCAGTTTCTGCATGATTTTAAAGCAAGCATGAAACGTGCTTATCATGAAGATGATAAGATTGATAGTTTTTGCAGTACCCGGGGAATTCCACCGGCAGTTCTGAAAGAATTAATGTCGGTAAATCCACTTTCGCTTTTAATTCCAAAAAAATATGGAGGATTAGGTGCAGGCATAAAGGAAAATATTACTTTTATATCGGCTGCAGCTTACGAATCGCTAGCTCTTGCATTAACGCTGGGTATTAATAACGGATTGTTTATACAACCGGTTACCAAATATGCACAGGAATCGGCAAAACAGAAAGTATTTGATCAGTTTCTTACAAAAAGCAGCATGGGTGGTCTGATGATTACCGAACCTAATTTTGGCAGCGATGCATTGAGTATGCTTACTTCTCATACCGAAAAGGATGGATATTATCACTTAAAAGGGAAAAAACACTGGGCTGGTCTTACGGGCATGGCAGATTTCTGGTTGCTTACCGCACGCAAAAAATCCGAATCGGGTAGTTTGATGCGTGATATTGATATGTTTATCTGCGATGTAAATGCACCACGTCAAAGTATTGTTGTAGAAGAATTTTTCGAGAATCTCGGACTTTATCAGATACCTTATGGTAGAAATATCATAGATGTTTACATACCCGAAGAGCAACGTCTTATACCGCATACAACGGGTATTCAGATGTTACTGGATTTGCTGCACAGAAGCAGGTTTCAATTTCCAGCCATGGGACTTGGTTTCGTTAACCGTATTATGGATGAAGCAATTTGTCATACCAATGCACGACTGGTTGGCAAAAAGAGTTTATTCGATTACGATCAGGTTCAAAACCGTTTATCACGATTACAGGCCAATTTCACCATATTATCGGCATTTTGTCTGCGATCTGCAGAAGTAGCCAGTATCGAAAATGATTTGTCATCCTTAGGAATTGAAGCCAATGTAATAAAAACAGTAACTTCGGATCTTATGCACGAATCGGCACAATCCTTGCTGCAATTGGTTGGAGCCAAAGGGTATAAAATCAATCACATTGCGGGACGTTCCTTAGTCGACAGTCGTCCTTTCCAGATTTTTGAAGGTTCAAATGATATTCTATATCATCAGATAGCTGATTCGATATTAAAAATAATGAAATCAACCAAAGAGAAGAATCTTTACAACTACCTGAAGGGATTAGCTCCGCTTATTGCTGATCAGATTAAGGAAATGGTTAATTTTGAGGTACAGATTCCGCTGCCCCAGCGAAAACTTGTTGATTTCGGAAGAGTTATCAGTAGAATCGTTTCTATGAATCATGTTGTAAATCTGCAGGAAAAAGGATTCAGAAGAGACCTTACAGAAAATGCGCTGGTTGTTTTAAAACAAGAAGTATCCATACTATTAAATACTTTTCATTATGCCAACAGTGCAAAAGTAGTTGCTGATTATTCGGAAAATAGTTTCTGGATGGATTTTTCAGGTAAATAAATTTCATTTTAGAATAAAGTAAAATAAAAAGCCGGTAGTAAATTGCTACCGGCTTTTTTTATATGGTGGTTATTGAGATTTGTTGATATACTCTGGTTGTAAGCTGATTATTGCATAGGGCAGTTTACTCGATTGGCAACTGGGCTTTATATTTTATAATTTTCTTTTTTATATCCAATAAACACATAAATTGTTACACAAATAATGCTTAGAATAAGTATGAAATTATTAATCCAAACATTAAATATAGCATATCCATAAACTCCAGAACTTCCTTTATAATTTTCTATTTCTAGTCTTGGTTTTGCATTATTTAATATACTATCCGGTTGTAATATACAAATCTTTATTATAATATCTTCGTAACTAAAATTGCTTAAAAGACCTAAATTAACTTTATCTCCAAACAAATCATGGTTTTTTAAGATAATTTCACTTGAATCATTAATAAAATCATGTAAAATAAGTCTATTTAAAATCCTCTCTTTACTTTTTGCAAACGCATTTATTTGAAAAATCAATTTACTCTGATGTATATCTACATTATTATCAAACTTTAGTGATAATAATAGAAACTCATTATCTAATTTATCCTTAAATGGCCAGTCTTTGCTTGAAATAGTAAAATTTAAATCTCCTATTTTGTCAACTCTGAAGTTGTCACTTATAAATTTATTTTTTTGACCCTCTCTGGTCGTTATATCATTATCATAATAAATTGAAATATAGATGTAACATATCAAAGGTAGAAATAATAGCAATCTTAATATTTGTCTAGTTTTCATAAATCCAGTTACTGATTATTTGTATCTTTTTAGCCTTGTTGCCAACGTTACATATAAGTTTTGTTGGGGATTTCGAAGCGATTTCCTGTCGAGACGTTAAGAGCTAAATTAGAAGCAAACCATTTAAAATCAACACTTCCGCCCCAATAAAATTTATATGATGTGTGTGCCCTGCATGAGCTGAGCACACCCTGCCGAAAGCTCAATAAATATTTCAAAATTACAAATATTTATCAAATGAGCAACAAGTTGGGTGAATTTATTTTTCCAGAGGGTGAAAATCCCTTATGTGCGGGAGTAACG
>CAIZXK010000348.1 GCA_903936865.1 uncultured Bacteroidales bacterium
AAATAGTTAAGTAATTCAAATGATGTAAATGATTGGAATTCGTAAATCTATTAAGCAAACAAATTCTAAGGTTTAAAAATATAATAACGTCATCTATATATTATTGAAGTGTAAAATTTGATATGCGTTTTTTAATAAGAGAACTGTTAATATGTTTTAGTCATATTTGCAGGTGTACATAAAATGAAGTTTGCTTTGTTAATATTTTCTTTCTCTAAGTTTGATATATCATCTTGCTCAATACTAGCTATTGTTATTATTTTTAGTTTTGATTTCATTTCTTTTAAGTACCAAACCATACTTTCAAAATCATCAGAATGATAAGTTCCATTGAAATGGATAAATAGTTGATGATTTTTTAAATTTTCAACTATTGAATAAGCCATTGTTGCATCCTTAAGTGCTTGTGCTTTAGGAAGATTTTGATTAACATGCGAAGTGTCTTTCATCGAGTTTCCTCCCATTTTTGTCATGCTTGCATAGCAATTTAATTCTGGATTATATTTTATAGGTAAAGGTGCAATAAGTGATTTTGCTTCTTTGTCCAATGTTTCAAGAATTTCGAAACCACCTTTGCTTACAAGTGATGCATATCTTCTTGGAACATTGGTTCCAATAAATTTTAATTTGTTTTTTCTGGCAAAATTAACCAATGGTTTATAATCTGTTTTATAATTTTTCCATAACTTGGCTTCTGCTTCAAAACTGGATTCTTTTATTTTCTCCGATGTGTATTCATCCAATAGTAATTGATTGTCAGTTTCAAACATTTCTGCACCCATAATTAGGTCATTCCCTTTAATTTTAAAAAGATCAGTTGTTAATTCCAATTGCAACCAATGACAAATCGGATTATCGTGCATTTCGCCAAATAATATGATATCTGCTGATTGTGCTTCTTTTAATAAATCATTGTAAGTGACCGAATTTCCGTTATTATCAAATAATGAAAAAGCTTTCTTATCACTAACAGCTGAGCATGTTATAATTATTGTGATTATAAATGTAAAAAATATTTTTTTCATGGTACAAATTATTTAAAAATCTAAATTTATTTTGAAGAAAGAAACTACTTTATTTTTGTTTCAAATCATCGGCATTAAACATAAAAGGTAATAAATCAGCTATTTTATTAATTACCTGAATTTCTCCTTTGGCTCCCTTTAATATAACTTTCATCGATTTTTTTTGTCTGGTTTCGTATTCAGACATTACCTGACGGCAGGAACCACAAGGTGTTATTGGAAAATCTACCACAAATTTATCTGAAAATGCTGTAATTGCTATAGATTCCATAATAGCTTCCGGATAAAGCGATGAAGCTGCAAACATAGCAACCCTTTCGGCACATAAACCGGATGGATATGCAGCATTTTCCTGATTATTACCAACAACTATTTCTCCATTGTCAAGCAAAATAGCAGCTCCTACATTAAATCCTGAGTAAGGTGCATAAGCATTATGTGCTGCTTCGATAGCTCTTTCTATTAATATTTTATCTTGATTATTAAGTTCTTCTGTAGATTTATAAATCTCATAGTGAATTTTAATTTCTCTATTTTCCATAACAGTATTTTTTTGTAAATGAAAATCAAATATACAAATAAATTTATAATTGAATCCCCTGATGTCAGAAACTTTTAGTTAATAATTTATATTATAGTTTATATTGCTTTTAATCAGACGTATAAAAATTTTTATTTAAATTTTAATATAAGAACTTCAGAATAAATACCCTAACAGGATTTATAGTATTAACAATCTATAATAATGATTCAAATCTGTAAGTTAAAAACAGTTTCTGTTTTAAATTGGAAATATTAATAAAATAAGTAGTTTATGTAATGTTTTTGAAATTGGTTACTACAAATAGACTTACATCACCTTACAAATTTACAAAAAATATTTATAGCGAAATTATACAGATGATTAGATGTTTGATTTGTTGTGTATTATCTGCTGCAAAAGTAATAATAGTTGAGTAAACCATTGCTAAATCTAAAAAAACGAAAAAATTCCGTTATTATCCTGAAACAATGTTGAATCAAGCAAAAAAAAGACTGTCACTTAGTAGGTGACAGTCTTTTCAATATCAGGAAAACGAGTTTATTCAATAATATTCATTTCCTTAATCAGATTCTGTGCATTTGCGTATTTATCAACGATAAATAAAACGTATCTTACATCCATACAAATGGTTCTTTGCAATTCGGGTTCAAAAGCAATATCTCCACTCATAGCTTCCCAGTTGCCATCGAAAGCTACTCCTATTAAATGTCCATCGCCATTAATAACCGGACTTCCCGAATTACCACCTGTAATATCGTTGGTTGTTAAAAAACAGGTTACTATGTCGCCATTGGTTGCATATCTTCCGAAATCTTTTTTATTATAAAGTTCTTTTAATTTTGCAGGAACAATAAATTCATCATTCGAAGGATCTTCTTTTTCCATTATACCTTTTAAGGTAGTAACAAAATCATAGTGAACAGCATCGGCAGGATAATAATCCAGCACACTGCCATAAGTCATACGCATGGTAAAATTGGCATCCGGATAAAACTTTTTGTTTGGTTGCATTTCGCGCAAAGCTGCCGTAAATAATCTTTTAGAGATGTTTAGCTTAGAAGTTATTTCTTTTTGAGCCGTATTGTTTTTCATAAAAGAATTATAAATACTCATGGTTGTTTTCGCAATTAAATCCTTTTTAAACTTTTTTGCATTTGGTTTTTCAAGAAATTTATTGAAAGTTTCCAATGAAGCATACATTGAAGTTTTAAAAGCTTCGTCTGCAAATTTCTGAATATCACCTTTAAATTCTTTATCAATAAATTCGTAAATGTCAGGTAACATTTCTTTTGGCATTTCCTTACGATACATTTCCAATCCTGCTATAAACAATTTCTTTTCAGTAGGTGTTTTGGTATCTTTATATAATTCTTTTGCTATTTCCTTAAACTCATCGTAAGCTTCAGCTTTGGTGTCTTTCTTTTCCATTAAAGCTGACATACTCATGGTTTGCAATGGGAGTAGCATCGTTTTTGAGCTCATTAGTATTCCCTGAAAAAACCACAGATTCATATCCGATTTTTTTGCCATCAGTTGTTTATAAGAATCTTCCATGTCACTTATAACAGTTCCGTATTTAGCCTTGCGGTTTGCATCTGCATTAATCCATGCCTGTAGTTCATCTTCCAACGCTTTCTTTTTGTCAAAAACTTTTAAACGTTTCAATCCTCTGCTTTCGCCAATCTTGTTTTTCCATACATTGGCCAATTGAGCATAAGTAGTTGCATATTTTATTCTTGTAGCTGCATCAGCATCCATATCTTTTTTCATTACCGGCAATAAAGTATTTCCTGCGATGATAATTGCAGGATTGGCTTGTTCCAATGTAGATTGAATACCCTGCGAAGTCATATAACGTTCGGTACTTCCCGGATATCCCCATATCATGGCATAATCATTTTTCTTTAATCCTTTAATATTTAATGGTAAAGAATGTTTGGGAATCAAAGGCACATTATCTTTAGCAAATTTTGCAGGTTTTCCATCAGGAGCAGTATAAACCCTGAACATACTAAAATCGCCTGTATGACGTGGCCACATCCAATTGTCGGTATCGCCGCCAAATTTTCCGATTGCCGAT
>CAIZXK010000349.1 GCA_903936865.1 uncultured Bacteroidales bacterium
GGCAAGCAGAAAAATATTTTGATATTACAAGAAGGATTAGTACTTGGATGAAAAATAATAATAAATTTAGTAATTCAAATAATTACCATTCTCAAGAGCCAGTCAAAGGCAAGCATCAAAAGCAAAAGGAACGGAAGAGAAAAAGAGTATAAGGGGAGTTTGACAATTATTAATGGTTAATTATCAATTATTAATGGTTTTATACAAACAAGAAATGAACATAAATGCAATAAGTAACAATTTAAGCACTGCCGGAGTTCCTCTCCTTTCAGGAGAGGCGGAGGTGAGGTCGTTTGGTGGCGATGCCGTTTATTCAACATATGTATTACTGGGTATTGATCCCTTGCAATATAATCTTGATTATGCAAAACCACCTGTTCGTCCTATACTAACAGATAATAAAGCAAAATTTAAGATTTATCCCAATCCAGCTAACGATCAGCTAAGTATTGAGTTAAGCAATACAATGAAAGGCATAGCAAATATTGAAATTTATGATTTAAATGGTAAATTATGTTATCAAACAATTATTAATACTGCACAACAACTTCAAACTGTTGAAATTGGCAGTATTAAAAAAGGAATCTATAACATACGTATTACAGCAAATAACTTATCAGAATATCAAAAATTAGTAATTATTAAATAATCTAATCTGAAATAAGTAAAGCTTTAAAAAAGCTTTACTTATTTTTTTATAATATGAAAAAAATAATTTTTGTAATTATATTATCTTTATTCTTAAAAAATGGAGTTGCACAAACAAATAATTTAGTGCCCAATGGTGATTTTGAGTATTATACTGGTTGTCCTTTTATGATGGGTCAAATAGATTCTGCATATCCTTGGACTCAACCAAATATTCTTGGAAGTTCTTCCGATTATTTAAACACTTGCAATAACTTTATATATCCCACTTTTTTTATCGATTACCCCCCTCGTTCAGGTAATGGTTTTGCAGGAATACTACCATCTGATTTTTATGTATATATTGATTATAGAGAATATATATCAAATCATTTAACAACACCTTTGATGCATAATAAAAAATATTGTGCGAAGTTTTTTGTAATTAGGTGGAAAACAAATAATATTTTAATTGATGCATTTGGTTTGTTGTTTACTAATAATTTTGTAGTACAGTCAAGCTTAATGGTGCCTTTATTATACACTGCACAAGTAAAAAACCAAAGAGGAAATATATTGGCGAGTGCTACCAATTGGATGAAGATATCGGGTAGTTTTATAGCCCAAGGAGGGGAACAATATATTACCATAGGAAACTTTGAACAGCAGGATTCTGTTACAAGAGTGTATTTAGGTACTTTTCCTACTTCATGTTCTTACAATATTGATGACGTATCCGTCTGCGACTGCGAAGATTTTAAACCCAAACTTGGTAGAGATACCACGCTGTGTGCAGGACAGCAACTATTGCTTAAAGCCAATGTACCCAAAGAAGCGGATAGTGTAGTTTATACATGGCAGGATGGCAGTAAAGATAGTACATTTCTAGTAACTAAACCCGGCACTTATTGGGTAAGTGCTTATATAGAAGATTATAAAATAACGGTAACGGATAGCATAAGGGTAAATTATACAGAATGTAATACCCCACAGCTATGGATACCCAATAGTTTTACACCCAATGGAGATGGCTTAAATGATAAGTTTGAGTATGGCAATGCCGAAAACTACGAAATAAAAACAACCATATACAACCGCTGGGGTCAGTTGATATTTGAGAGTGAAAATACAGATTTCTGGGATGGTAAATACAAAGGGAAAACCGTAACTTTCGGCACCTATATCTATCATATTGAAGCCATAAGAAAAGACACAATGGAAAAGAAAATACATTGCGGGAGAATTACAGTATTGTAATTAACAGAGATTGTTAGTATGAGCTACAGAGCACAGGAATATAAAAGACACACTGCCCACTACCAAAACAATTTCAGTTGTAAAGATTGCGCCGATGGCGTTTACTATTATTTACTCAAAGCCAAAAGCAAAAGGAATGGGAGAGAGAAAGAGTATAAAGGAAGCCTAACAATTATTAATGGTTAATTATCAATTATTAATGGTTTTATAAAAACAAAGAAATGAACATAAATGCAATATGTAACAATTTAAGCAACATTAACTCTAACCACCCTCCACGGAGGTTTTTTTATGCCTGTAAATTTCCTCCGCCCATATCAACATCCGTGCCAAACCACCTTGTCTGAACAAAAATGTGATATTTATGTGATGGTCGTTTTTGTTTAAAAATTAAAATTGCAAATCAGTGGTTTACGTATTATTTCTTTGTTAACGTAATATAAATAACATATATATGCCATTTTGCTTGCATTCGTTTTTACAGGAATGTATATTTGCTGCCTATTCTTTTCATTAATGCGAAAAGATGTGGCGTTCTTTTCTATGTATGGAAGGGGAAAGTCTAATACCCTTCTCAATTTGTTGCAGGGCTGATGTTTTTGCAAAAGCCCTATGCAGCAGTTGATAACAGGTAATTTTTTTTCATAATAGGACTACTCCGCTGGTGAAAATGCCCGGGAAAATTTACCTGAATCTACTCCGGTGGTGGAAATGCTTCAGATAAGTTTACCCGATGCATTTCTGTTGGTGGAAGTGCCTCAGATAAGTTTACCCGATGCATTTCTGTTGGTGGAAGTGCTTCAGATAAGTTTACCCGATGCATTTCTGTTGGTGGAAGTGCCTCAGATAAGTTTACCCGATGCATTTCCGGTGGTGGAAGTGCCTCAGATAAGTTTACCTGATGCATTTCGGGGGGTGGATATGCCTCAGGAAAATTTTTCGGGCATAGTTTCATATATAGAGTGCTGTAAATGTGATTGTAAACAGATAACTACATTTTGCATACTAATCACATATATATAATTTTTCAATATTTTTAAAAATTTAAAATCAAAAAAATGACTTTAGAACAATTAGTAAAAAACTATTTTGAAAACATCAAAGTAAGTATTGTAAGAAAAGAAATGTTTGTTCACAATCATCTGCAACGAATGAAAAGTGATACCCTTAACGGGCAACTGGATGTTGTAATCGACGAAACCGAGCCAAAATATGTTTTATTGAAAGCAAATTCGGGTTTACGCAAAACCATAATGGGAACAGGAAAAGGAAGTACTATGATTATCAATGCAATAAATGATAAATTTATAGTTGACGTAAGAGAGCTGGAAACCATGACGAAGTTGAAATTCAAAAAAGAATCGCCACAATACGTTGAAGTCTTCCTGAGAGGATTAACTGAATATCAAAC
>CAIZXK010000350.1 GCA_903936865.1 uncultured Bacteroidales bacterium
GTTTGATATGCTTTTTTGATATTAGAGCACAGGAAATTAGCAAAGATTCAGCAGAATCATTTCATGTAGAATGGATTAAAAATTGGTCTTCTTCTGATAATAGGCAAACTCAAAAAAAATTAAAAAATCGCTTGAACTTAATTTTATTTGGAATTAAAACACCTGAATTAATAAAACCAGTTTCAGTTTTTGCAACTAATCCTGATAATTTTTGGGTTTTGGATCAGGGAGGTAAAACATTATTCAAAATAAAGGATGGTAATGGTGAAATTCCCCGCTCTATTATAAATTCAAAATATGATTTGTCATCTTTAGTGAGTATTTGTACAACCTCTGCTTCAAATTTTTTATTTACTGATTCAAAGTCAAATAAAATATATCAGTTTGTAGTTGAAAGAAAAAAAATAGGAGTTTTAAATGACTCACTTAAACTGGAACAACCAACTGGAATAGCTTATTTATCAGCCAAAAAAGAAATTTGGGTTGTTGAAACCAATGCACATCGTATTTCAATACTTAATGAAAGAGGGGAGTTATTAAAAAGGATTGGTATAAGAGGAAATGCAAAGGGTGAATTTAATTTTCCAACACATATTTGGATTGATAAAAAAGGGTTTGTTTATATTAATGATGCTATGAATTTCAGAATTCAGGTGTTGAATTCTGAAGGAGATGTTATTGCTATGTTTGGTAAGGCTGGCGACGCAAGTGGTTTCTTTGGTATATCAAAAGGTCTTGCAACAGACTCTTATGGAAATATTTACATTGTCGATGTTTTGTTTCATGTGGTTCAGGTATTTGATATTAAAGGGAATTTTCTATATAGTTTTGGTTGTCAGGGACACGAAAATTCTCAATTCTGGATGCCTTCAGGTATTTATATTGATGAGCAGAATTATATATATGTTTCTGATACATATAATTCAAGGATTCAAATTTTTCAATTAAAACATACAAAATGAAAATAAAGAAAATTCTATTATTTTTTGTAATATTCTTACTAGGATATACTTCAATAATTAATTCTCAGTCAATTATTACAACAAAGCATAATTTATCAATAAGTGGAACAGGAACTGTAAAAGCAACAACAGAAACAGAAATTTGTATTTTTTGTCATACTCCGCATAATAGCAGACCTGTTGCACCATTATGGAATAGAAATGATCCTGGTCTTAATTATACACTTTATACAAGTTCAACACTTCAGGCATTGCCCGGACAACCTGATGGGTCTTCTGTTTTATGTTTATCTTGCCATGACGGAACCATTGCATTAGGAAGTGTAATTAGTCGTCCATCTATAATAAGTGTGTCAACAGGTACATATATTCCTAATGGAGTTAGCAATCTTTCTCAGAATTTAAGAAATGATCATCCTATTTCGTTTACTTACAGTTCAGCAATTGCAACAGCAGATGGTCAATTGAAAGATCCTTCTGCTATTACATCTCCTGTTTCACTAAAAAGCGGGAAAGTTCAATGCACATCATGTCATGATCCACATAAAAATATTATTTCCGATTTTTTAGTTAGTACAACAATAAATTCAAATTTATGTAATAGTTGTCATCAACGAACATATTGGATTGCAAGCAGTCATAATACTTCAACAAAAACATGGAATGGAACAGCACCTGATCCATGGCCTTATACACAGGCATCGATGATAAGTGTTGCTCAGAATGCCTGTGAAAGTTGTCATAATCCGCATAATGCCGGTAGCAATATTATGTTATTGAAATACCAGGCAGAAGAAAGTAATTGTTTAGATTGTCACAATGGGAATGGAGCTACAAAAAATATTTCTGCTCAATTTGCCAAAGCAAATAGGCATAAAATTACAAACTACACCAATATACATATTGCTAATGAAACTAATCAGGTTAATACAATGCATGTAGAATGTGTTGATTGCCATAATCCTCATGCAGCAAAAAATCTTAGTGCAACAGCACCCGCCGTTAATGGCTTTTTAACGGGAGTAAAAGGTATTAATCAGAATGGATTAGCTGTTAATCCAGCTACTTACGCTTATGAAATATGTTATCGATGTCATGCAGGGAGTACTGGAGCACCTGCTGCTGCAACTTCCAGAGTAATTATTCAAAATAATGTCCGTTTTGAGTTTGCATCAGGAAACCCATCTTATCATTCAGTTGCTGCTGTTGGAGTAAATACAAGTTTACCCAGTCTGATAGCACCCTGGACTATAACCAGCAGAATGTATTGTACAGATTGTCATGCCAGTGATGGTACAGGCTCACCAGCAGGACCACATGGTTCTATTTATCCAAGAATCTTGAAAAGACAGTACCTTACCGCAGATAATACCATAGAATCTTCAACTGCTTATGCATTATGCTATGGTTGTCATAATCGGACTTCTATAAGAGGTGATATTTCTTTTAAAGAACATAAGAAACATTTAGATGATAGAACTACCTGCAATACCTGCCACGATCCACATGGCATCAGCAGTACACAGGGAAACATTACGAATAATTCAAATCTGATTAATTTTCAAACAGGTATAGTTACTCCTAGCAGTTCAGGGATTTTAAGATTTGATGATCTTGGAAATAGAAAAGGAAGATGTTATCTTACCTGTCATGGAGAAAATCATAATCCTTATACTTATTAATAAAGTGATAATTAATGAAAATAAAGTGATAATAATCAACGTATTTTTGATTTAATCTAATTATAATAAAATTTTTAATTTAGAAAAAAAATTAACTTTGCAATTCATAAACAATTTACGGTATTAATTAGTCTATTTTAAAACTTCAACTTATGAAAAAAATTTTTATTATTTTATCAATTTTTGTTGTGATTTCTATTTCACAATTTATTTCTGCTCAACAAATAGCTGGATCTTCACATGATTTTTCCGTTCAAACATGGAACACAAGCGGACAGATTTGTATTGTATGTCATACACCACATAATGCAAATACCACTGTAACTGATGCACCATTATGGAATCACTCACTATCTGCAACAGCAACCTACACAATGTATTCTTCTACCACAATGAATTCAATAGCTGGTCAGCCAGATGGTAGTTCAAAATTATGTTTAAGCTGTCATGATGGTACAGTTGCTCTTGAAAATTTTGGTGGCGTAACAACTGGAACACATCTATTGACTGGAAATTCTATGTTAGGTACTAATCTGAGTAATGATCATCCAATTTCTATTACTTATGATGCAGCTTTAGCAACAGCAGATGGGGGATTATATAATCCAACAACTGCATTATCAGGGTTGGGTGGAACCATTAATACAAATTTACTTTCTTCTGGCAAAATGCAATGTTCTTCATGCCATGATGTTCATAATAGTGCAGGCGTTCTTGGATTACTAAGAAAATCAAATGCAGGAAGTGCTTTATGTTTGACTTGTCATCATAAATAATATGTTTTTTTATTGTAAAATTTATAAAAAAGGGCCTATGTTTTTAGCCCTTTTTTTTGTTCATTATTAAGATACAATTCTTTTTAAAAATAATTATTTAATTATCTGCATACTAAGTAATATACTATTGATGAATATAAGAAATATACTTTTAATTATTTTTTGTTCAATTTTGCTTTCTTGTTCTAAAAAAATAACATCCACAGTTAGTTCTGTTAATACAGTAATATATCCTTCTCCTCCTGATACCGCCAGAATTCAATATTTGACAAGTATAAGTAGTTCTCAGGATATTACAGGTACACGAAATTCTTTTAATAAATTTATTTTTGGTGAAAATGATAATTTTCTAATAAATAAACCTTATGGAATTGATGTAAAAAAAGGATGGATCTATGTATGTGATACATATATACATGGAATTGTAATCATTAATTTGGAAAAAAATACATTTGAACAATTTATTCCAAAAGGAAAAGGTGAATTAAAAGTACCAATAAATTGCTTTGTCGATAATAAGGGGTTTTTGTATATTGCTGATTCTGAAAGAAAACAGATTGTTGTTTTTGATGAGAATAGGAAATATATTAGTTGTTTTGGAGAATCCGAAAATTTTAAACCAGTTGATGTATTCGTAGAGTCAAATAAAATTTGGGTTTCTAATTTGGCTGGACATCAAATAAATATATATAATAATGATTCTGATTTCAAACTAATTAATACTTTTCCAGACAATCAGAATGATGAAAATGGGAAATTATTTTCGCCAACTAATATTTTTGTAACAGAAGACAAGGTATATGTCTCTGATTTTGGTGATTTCAAAATAAAAATATATTCTAAGGAAGGGAAATATATTGAATCTGTTGGATCTTATGGAAAAGGTATCGGTCAATTGGCACGTCCAAAAGGAATAGCTGTTGATAAGGAAAAAAATTTATTTGTTGTGGATGCTGGTTTTGAAAACACTCAAATGTTTAATAAAGAAGGTAAATTATTGATGTTTTTTGGTGGGAGTTATAAAAATCATGGAGATATGTGGTTACCTGCTAAAGTTAGATTAGATTATAACAATCTTGATTACTTCAGGAAATTTGTTGATCCTGAGTATAATTTAAAATATTTGATATTTGTAACTAATCAGTTTGGTCCTGATAAAATAAATGTGTACGGAGCAATTGAACTATTAAAAACTGTAAAAAAATAAAACGATTTGTATTTGATTAAATTATATAAATAAATCAAATGA
>CAIZXK010000351.1 GCA_903936865.1 uncultured Bacteroidales bacterium
GAAAATTTTATCAGCTGACTTTGCAATAAAACCGGAATAAAGATTTCCATCTTTGTCATGATACCTTTTTGCAAATTCATAATAACATGAAGGAACATCATAATTTCCCTCTTCAAATTCAATGCTTATTAAACCTGATTTGATACTGGATTGTTCTAATAATTCAGCTGGAGATCCATTAATTTCACCATCTACACTATTGATTAAAAAGCCATTGTCTTTTAAAAATTGATTTACTTTTTCAATGGAATTTAATTTAATTAAATCCGTAACACTTACTGTAAAATGATTAGCTCTGAAACCAAAAACATAAACCCATGCAGCATATTCAGATTCTTGCCTTAATTTTTCATAAACAGCAAAAGAGGGCTTACTCCAAACATTTCCCGAATAAATTAATTTATCAGAAATTAGCATTTCAGTAGATATCTTATCGATTTCATTTTTGATAATTCGTTGAAATTCTGATGAGAAATCTTCTAAAATTAATTCACTTATAAATACTCTTGGTGCTTTTTTATCAAATTTGTGTTCATAGTGCTTTGCAAATAAATGCTTTTTTTCAAAAAAATAAGTTCCCATTTCAACAAAATCATTCTCAATGAATACTCTAGCTAAAACATTTATATTTATCCTTTTGTCGTTAAAAGTTCTAAATGCAATATGATCATTTACAACTTGTTCTCCTTCTGATAAAAATAAATCATACACTTTTTTAGCATGGGGATTATTTGTTATGTAATCCTCCCATAATTTTTCAAAAACTAATTTATAGTCCATTTTTTTGTTTTTATTTAAAACACTCTTTGTAATGATAATGTTCACTTTTTAAAAAAAATCAATGTTTAAAGTTGCCTCCAATAAAATTAATAATCTTTTTTAATCCATCAAATAATAGCATTAAATAAACAAAAAAACTTACTATCCATATTAGTAATAAATTAAAGATAAAAGTATCAATTTTATATCCACAAAATATTTTATATGCACTATAAAAATGAGCTCTTCCCAAATTAGATGTTGGCTTTTTGTAAATTGGATCAATTTGCTGTATTAATTTTCCATTTTTCTCAATAATTTTGTCACTTTCCAACTTATTACGCATCAAATCGTCTAAGCTTGAATTAAAGTAAGTTTTTTTTAGCCAGTCAATTCCACCTTTTTCTTTGTATTTAGAATCAAGACTGATAATAATTTGATCTCTTTTCTTAACTTCATTGTCATATTTTTCTCTGAAATAATCTAGCATATTTTGTAAATATTCAGCTGTTTTTAAATATATAACATTGTTAAATCCATCTTTATTCAATTTATTTAGATTTTCAAATCGGGTTAAATTATTATAATTATTAAGTATCTGAATGTTGTTTTCTAATATTTTAAAATTGTCATTGTTTTCGTTATTATATTTTAAATTATTAATTGCTGAATAATTATCATTCAATTTATTTTGCAATTCAGGTATTAAATATGAATAAAAGTAGGACAATCTACTCATTTTACGTTCAGTTTCAAAAATTGGTTTCTGATATTTATTTTTTGTAAATTGTTCAACAGCAATTGCTTCATAAGCCCAGCGAGAAATCATAACATCACCTAAAATAGACACATATTCATCAGATGCAATAACTTTGTGTAATTTATCAAATTTAACAATTACACCGCTAAAAAGTAATTGAGGCACCAAAATAAAAGGAATTAAAATATAAATCGTTACAACAGAATTTAATGCAGATGAAATTAATAATCCCAATAAATTTGAAAAACAGGAAGCTGTAAATAATACTAACCAATAGCTAAAAGTCATATCTTTAATACCCAAAATTGCATTTCCCAGTAATACAAATGTAAGTGTTTGAATAGAAGATATTAAAAACATTACAAATACTTTAGAATTTAAATAACTAAAATTACTTAAATTCAAAAATTCCTCTCGTTTCCTAATTCGTCTATCTTTAATAATTTCTTCAGCTGCAAGTGTTAAACCTAAAAATAAAGCAACTACTACGCTCATAAATAAATAAGATGGCAAATTTTCATTTTCACTGAATATATATTTATTTCCACTTATATACTTTGTAAAATAACCAAGAATAAATGCTAATAATGGAGCTTCTAAAAAGCTAATTATCAAATATTGGCGATTTGTCAACTTAGTTAAAATGTCTCGAGTTACAAAGATTTTAAATTGTTGCAAAATACCAGGAATATTAAACTCGGTTTTAGGAAGTTCTTCTTGTAATCTAATCGTATTTTCTAAATTTGAACTTCTTAGATTTTCATATTTTTCATTCCATTCTTCCGGAGAAATTTTACGGGTTTTCGTTTGTTTCCCATATTCATTTATCACTTTAGCTTCAAGTATTTCAAGGACTTGCTCGGGATTTATGTTTCCACATTTGTCACATCCACTTTCATTAGCATTTGCATAATTTGCTTGTTTTTTAAAATAAATCAACGCATCAATTGGATTTCCATAGTAAACCAAAAATCCTCCTTTATCTATAATTAAAAGTTTGTCGAACATTTTATAAATTTCAGATGAAGGTTGATGAATATTCACAATTACAAGTTTTCCCGATAAAGTAAGTTCTTTCAATAAATCCATAACCATTTGAGAATCCATAGAAGACAAGCCGGAGGTAGGTTCATCAACAAAAAGCACGGTGGGTTGCCTTATTAATTCCAAAGCAATATTCAAGCGTTTTCGTTGTCCACCACTTATAAATTTATTTAAAGAATTACCAACAGTTAAATCTTTTATCGGTAATAATTCCAGTTGTTCCAATGCTTTAATTACAGCGGTATGAATCTCATTTTCTGAATATTTACTAAAACATAATTTAGTATTATAATATAAATTCTGATAAACGGTAAGTTCCTCAATTAACAAATCATCTTGTGGAACGAATCCTATAACACCTTCAATTTTATCTTTTTCTTTATAAATATCAAAACCATTAATATAAATTTCTCCTTTTTTTGGTTTTAAATTTCCATTCAAAATATTTAATAAAGTAGATTTGCCAACACCGCTTCCACCCATAACTCCTACTAACTTGCATGCATTTTCTGAAAAGTTAAAGTTATGTATTCCATTTATACTTTTAGGAAATGTAAATTCAACATTTTCGGCTATAAAACTTAATTTTACAGCATCTGTTGATTGCAAAAAATAACTTACTACATCTGTGTAATAAATTGTTGAAATCTTTGTGCTTTTTATTGATGATCCATTACCCAATAAATATGATTTATTAGGACTAACGACTTGATTGTTTAAATAAATTATATCATTTCCAATATATTTAAAAAAGTATGAATTAATACTTGAAACTCTGATAACAATAATTTTACCATCAATATCCTGATTTATTACACTTTTTGAAATTTGATTACTTTTAATATTTAATTCACTAATTATAAGGCAATTCTCATTATCAATCAGCTCATTGCCCGAATTAATAATAAATGACTTACAAATTAAATATTCTTTTTCATCAATATTAAAGGAATCTGACACCATTTGAAGAAATTCAAGCTCTATCTCTTCAATTTCCTTACTCATGCAAATAAATTCAAGTAATTGAATTAATACGATAAACTTCTGTTCTTGTGTTAGTTCTAAATTTATTTGATCACAGATTTTTAGGACCTTTACAGCTTTAAGTGATACTTTCTTTCTGATTTTTTTTGTATCAACTACCTCATTATTTCCATATAACTCTATCACATATTTATCGAAGTATTCAAGATACTGCTCAGCTAAGTATTTATTTAAAAGACTTTTAAGATAATTTGCTACAATATCTCTACTTTCTTTTGTTATACTTTCATTACCTTGAATATCTACTACCAAGGCAAATAATTGCATTAAAGCTTTTAATATGGATTCATTCATTTAAAAACAGGAAAAACTCTGTATATTTATTTAACAGAGAAAATTAATTAAGAATTTAATCTTTTAAATTTTTCAACTTACCCATGTAAGATTTTGTAGGTCTTTTGGTTCCAACCAATAAGTTGACACATCCATTAGTTGATTGCTCTTTTTTAGGTATGTATAATTCCAAAACCAAATTTTTTGTTTTATCCACTTTATTGGTTTGCCATACATTATTACCATTTGAACTGTCAAAAATTTCAACTTCCTTTAATGTAATCTGTACATCATAAATTGTATCAATAATTGGAGCTTCTGCAGAAGTCTGATTTCCATCATCATCGGTAATTGTTTGAGCCTCCCCTCTTACAAAGTCTCTTATTACCTTTTTCTTTTCTCTTACTTTCTCAAATATTTTGTAATGCAACTGTCCCAATGATTCTTCAGAACATACACTTATTTTATAGGCACAATTAACATAAGTGGTAATATAAAGTCTTGATTTATCTCCGGATGATAAAGAAGCGTAACGAGATTGCGAACTATAATCAAATCCATCGTTTTTATCAGGCTTACATAGTGATTGCTTACTACAATTTTGTGATACAGAAACTATATTAATTATTGCAATTGAAGCAATAAAAAGTAAACTCTTAGCAAAAATATTTGTTTTCATAAATATAACAGTTTGATAATTAATAAATTTATTTTATAAAATCATTACGTATTTCTTTAATTTTTAAAACAATAGTATCATATTGTTTTTTTGTTACTATATCGTCTGCATTATAGTATAATTGTTGCAATTCTTTTAGCTTTTCATTATAAGCAATAACTTCAGAATCTTGCTCAACAGAACTAAATAAACCTATGATGTTTTCTAATAAGTAACTTTGATCAATAATAATAGAAACTATCGGATCTTTTGAACTAAATTTACGAACCTGATTTGATGCAATGTAAACACTTTCAATCCAGCCACCTAATGTTATATAGGGTAATATATTGCTTTTACCTAAACCTTCGAGATATGCTATTGCATTTGTATTTGCTTCTGAAGTAATTACAAATAACGAATCACTGTTATTCAGATTATTATCAACTCTTTTTGCAATACTTTCATCAAAACCTTCTACAATATTAAGTTCATTTCCAAGTTTTTTAACTTGTTTATAATACTTCATGGTTTCTTGATTTTGCTTAAATACAGAAGAATAGAACAGATCAGACCCATAGATTCCAAAGTTTATTGCTTTTTTAATATTTGTATTATACTTCGATTCATTTTCAGTTGGATTTAATATCTTTTTTGAATAATTAGCTCCAAAATCTTTTATAAACCAAAATAACTCGGAAGGACAAGGTATTTTGTAATAATTAACTTTAATCTGGTCTGTTGACGAAACAGAAGTTGAATCAATAGTGTCATCTTCTGCTTCTTGTTGATTATTAGCATTTTTGCATGAGATTACAGATACTAATAATAGCATAAATAGAATTTTGCTAAAGGAAAGTAATTTTTTCTTCATAATTTGATTAATTAATTGATTTATAACAGTTTATTTTAATAAAAACTAATTTATTTTATTTTAAATAAAGAATATTCTAAAGTTGTAGAAATGGAATATAGCCAAGAATACAAAGTATTTAGTTTGGGATTTACTTTTTTTGAAAGAAATTTTGATAACGGTGATTTTGAAAAAGTATGCTCCGAA
>CAIZXK010000352.1 GCA_903936865.1 uncultured Bacteroidales bacterium
AAAAATTTTTTATTTCAAAATATTAGTATATTTGCAAAACAAAAAATTTATCAATGTTTTTTTATTCAAATATGAATTTAATACAACAAACTTTTTCAACTAATTTAAACACTTTATTATGAAAATAGCTTTTTACAATTTTCGAAAATTGGGGATTTTATTTTTACTTATTTTATTAACTTCTGCCATATCAGCTCAAAATATTAATGTTGAAGGTGTAATTGAAGATGAAAATGATGGCTCAACTATGGTTGGAGTTAGTATTTTAATAAAAGGAACTCAAAAAGGTACCGTAAGTGATATTAATGGAAAATACAAAATCGAAACACCATCAGGAAGTACGTTGGTCTATTCATTTGTTGGCTACAAAACTGTAGAAACAATTGTTAATAAATCAATTATAAATATTAAATTATCTCCATCGGTAAAAATGCTCGATGAATTTATAACGATTGGATATGCCACTCAGAAAAAAACAGATAAAACCGGAGCTGTAAGCAATATAAAAGCCAGCGAATTGAATGGAGGGGTTTTAACTGATCCTATTCAGGCTTTGCAGGGAAAATCAGCTGGAGTTATGGTTACAAAATCAGGAGGTGACCCAAATGCAGGGTTTTCAGTAAGAATCAGAGGAGCTTCCGGTTTTCAGTCTAATACCCAACCACTTTATGTTATTGATGGTATTCCGGGTGCAGATCCTACATTAGTATCTCCGGAAGATATTGAATCCTATAATATTTTAAAAGATGCAGCTTCTGCAGCTATCTATGGTTCAAGAGGTTCAAATGGAGTAATTATTATTACTACAAAAAAAGGAAAAAGTCAGAATGTTGGTAAAAATGCAGATTTAAATGTTAGCCAGATTAACTTCAGTACTCAGGTTTCAATTGAAAATATTGCTAAAAAGCTTGATTTATTATCAGCAAGCGAATTAAGGGATTTTGTTCAGAAACGCAACGAAAAGCTAGGTCATATTGATAGTTCATTTATTGATGGAGGTTCAAGTACTGACTGGCAAGATGAAATTTACAGAACAGGTGTTTCAACCAGCAATAATTTAAGCATTTCAGGCGGAAATACAAAGAGTTTTTATTATGCCTCTTTAAGCAATTCTAATTGGACAGGTGTGATGAAAGGAACATCAAAGGAAAGAAATATTTTACGTCTTAACTTAACACACAATGCATTAAATGATAAACTAACTTTTGCAATCAACTACACAGGAGCTTTTGAAGATAATGACAGAGAAAATTATGGAGGTTGGGGTAAGGATGATATAATTTATCAGGCCATTTCAAGAAATCCAACCGACCCTGTTTACAGTGCTGATGGAACTTATGATAAAACTTCAAGGGAATTTAATTATGAAAACCCACTTGCCATAATTGATAAGGTTGAAAACAAAAGAAGTTCAAAAAATTTTCAGGGAAATTTCAGAACAGATTACAAAATAATTGAAGGTCTTACAGCAAGTTTAAATGTTGGATATATGAACAACGACCGGATATTCAGTTATTTCAGACCAAGTGGTTTATATGCTTCAGCTGACAATGGTGCCGGTGAAAAAAGAGAAGAAAGTAATAACCAGAAAATACTGGAGTTTACCACAACTTATGAAAAAACATATAATAAAGTTCACAATGTGAATATATTGGGAGGTTATACCTGGCAGGAAAATACCTATAGCGGTTTCTTTGCAAAAGGAGTTGATGCACAATCAGACCATATAGGTTCCAGTAATCTTGCTATTTTTAATGAAGTTAATTATGGAGATATTGGTTCCTGGATGGGAAAATCAAATTTGATTGGAATGTTTGCAAGAGCTCAATATAACTTTAATCAAACCTATTATGTTTCAGCATCTTTACGTAGAGATGGATCATCCAAATTTGGAACAAACAATAAATGGGGTATGTTTCCAACTGCAGCTTTTGGATGGAATATCGATAAAGAAAGCTTCTTAAAAAACACGGAATGGGTTAATCAGTTGAAATTAAGGGCAAGTTATGGAGTATCAGGAAATCAGGAAATTGGAGAATACAGAAGTATGGTTGTTTGGACTCCATCCGGAAAAGCTACAAATCCTGAAACAGGTAAAAAAGTGGTTACATTTTCCCCTGCCTGGAATGCAAATCCTGATTTAAAATGGGAACAAACAGCGGAAGTTAATATAGGAATCGACTTTGGATTATTTAATAACAAATTAAGCGGTAGTCTCGAAATTTATCAGAAAAACACAACTGACTTATTAGGTGAGTACAGCGTTCCCGTTCCACCGAATTTGGCTCCTAAGACTTATTTAAATTCAGGAGAATTGGAAAACAAAGGTATCGAATTATTTGTACAGGTATATCCTGTTTCAAAAAAGAATTTAGTTTGGAAAACCAGCATCAATATTTCACATAATAAAACGGTTATTATTAGTTTGGGTGAATATTTTAACGAAGTTGATGGCGTTAGAAAAGAAGGTTATATATCGGGGAGAGGTATGGTTGGAGATGGTTCTTATTTGATTGGAATGATGGAAGGACAACCTATAGGAGCATTTTATCTGCCAACTTATGTTACACTTAAAGATGGTGAATTTATTTACAAATCAAAAGGTGGAGGTTTTACAAATGACATTACAGAAGCACAGAGAAGTATCGTTGGAAATGCAACTCCTGACTTTGAAATAGGATGGTCAAATTCAATCACATTATACAAAAACTGGAATATTGATTTTTCTTTCAGAGCCATGATTGGAAATGATGTGTATAACGCTACTCAAATGTTTTTTGATAATCCCAAAAATCTTCCTTTCTTAAATGGAAATCAAGCAGCTGTTGAATGGTACAATCAAGGAAGAACTTCAGGAGCTAATCTGGCTGATTTTTACCTGGAAGATGCTTCTTTTGTCAGACTTGATTATTTAGCAGTAAGTTATAACTTTAAATTTAAAAAGACCAAAATGGTTAAAGATTTAACAGTATTTGCTTCATCCAATAATTTATTTACAATTACAGGATATTCAGGAATAGATCCTGAAACTACCATTAATGGATTGAGTTATGGTATCGACCAGTATAATGTATATCCTAAAACAAGAACATTTACATTTGGAATCAGAGGAACTTTATAAAACGAATTATCATGAAAAGATTTAGCTTACTTACAATAATATCAATTATCATTCTATCATCCTGTACAAAATTGGAGGAAGATTTATATGATAAAATTCCCGGAAGTTTATACCCGGAAAACCAAGATCAGATTGCTAACCTAAGTGTTAAAAGTTATGCCAGGTTACAACCATTTGCCGACGATAATGGATGGTGGTTTCTGGCTCAGGAAATTTCATCAGATGAATTGTGTGGACCTACAAGAGGTTCCGATTGGTATGATGGTGGAAAATGGGTAAATATGTACCGTCATACCTGGACAAATGAAGATGAAGGTGTTAATAGAATGTGGGGCGTTTTTTGGGAAGGAATTACCACTTGCAATGGAACCATTGATATGTTAAGAGATTTGCCTCAAAACGAAAGTGTTAAGGCAAAAGTAAAGGAGTTGGAGGTATTAAGATCATTCTATTACTATCTGCTTATTGATAATTATGGTTCTGCTCCTTATATTACAACAGCTAAAAATGTAGCAGCCAAACCTTTAAAAATTCCAAGAGCAGCTATTTTCGA
>CAIZXK010000353.1 GCA_903936865.1 uncultured Bacteroidales bacterium
GTTCCGGAACCTCCACCCGAAAGCGGATCAATAGGAAAAGCAGCCATCAGGTTTGCGGTTGAGGCAAACATTAAAATTGAAAGAAGAAGTGATTTTGTTTTCATGATACTTTTTTTAATTGTTAATTGAATTTATTTATATTATATTAATTTACATATTAAACAGGAATTTATATGTTAATCACATGTTATTGATTATTTTCCTTCCATTTTTCAACTCATTTAGATATTTATTATCCAATATAAGATTGTTCATTTCTCCTTTGTCATTCTCAAGGTTAAACAACATTTCATGTTTTGCTTGTTTTAAATCCATATTCTTCTCTTTTGATATATCAACTGAATATTTCCATGTTTTATCAAATATAATAAGTCGTGCACTATTATTCTCAACAAGCAAATTATTTCTCCATTTATTTCTTTTTTTTAGAGAAACAGCAAGTGGCCTAACACTTAAGCCTTGTAATTTTTTATTTTTTTTTACACCTACAAAGTCGCAAAGAGTTGGCAATAAGTCTAATCCATTAGAAATTAAATGAGTGCTGTCAATTTCATTCTCCTGAATCACATTTTTCCATTTAAGAATAAAAGGGATATTTACCGATTCCTCATATAGAAAACCTTTTAAGCCCGTTTTGTGAGATGCATTCTGATCTCCGTGGTCGCTTGTAAAAACTACCAAAGTATTATCTTCTAATCCAGCTTCCTTTAGTCCGTTTAATATTTCTCCTATTTGAGCATCAACATATTCGGTTAAACGTGCATATAGATACCTGTAAATTCGCCAGTCATTTTCCGTGTAGTTTTTACGTGACCATCCTATATAATTATTTTCTTTAATAGTTGTAAATGATGGAAGCTCATTTTTTGGAATTTCGAAATTGTCAGGTAATGGCGGGCAAAATTTTTCGATAAATTCATCCCTACTCATTCCTTCAGGTAACTTGAGAATATCTTTAATAAACTGATTTACTTTACTATTTGCAAAAGGATTTTTTTTCTTTTCTGCAGTTGTCCAATCTATCAACGGCATATAGCATATATCATGAGGATTAATTAAAGATGCGTAAAGTAAAAACGGTTTATCTTTAGGTGTTTTGAGATAGTTGATACATGCAGCAACTGTTTTTTCCCGTCCTTCAGGATCATCTGGTGTTAAATACTTTGAGAACCCATAAGCTTTTGGGTTTTCAAATCCATTCTCATAATTCGAACCTGTTAAATGCATTTTTCCGGCGTAAGCAGTTTCGTAACCGGCTTTTGTAAATACAGATCCCAACGCTCCATCAAGTATTTCCTTTGAAACAGAATTTTTCTGTTCATCATTATCTTCCATGTTTATTTCTGATGGATATCGACCAGTCATTAAACTAAAACGGGAGGGGACAGAAACCGGATTCGCAGCATAAGCTCTTTCGAATCGAATGCCTTGCGAAGCCAACTTATCGAGATTTGGTGTTTTGACGTATTTATTTCCCGTACAACTCATCATCTCGGCTTGTAGCTGATCTGTAATTATCACTAAAACATTTGGTTTGGAAATATTCTGATTTGCCACAACAAGTTGTGGTGTTAGTGATAATCCCACATTTCCGGCAAATAGTAACAGAGCATTTTTTTTTGAATACATCATACTTATTGTTTATTCTATATATTAAAATTCATAGTCTTGCTAATTTTTAAAACGCTATTACTGCTTATCTGAAAAAATATACGGCTTTAATTCAGGTACTTTTGGTCTTTCCTTTTTATTTTGCAGCAATTTCCATGTTTCTTTTGAAAAAACATTATTCATAAACATAGGCTGTGGCATCCAAACTCTGAAAAGGTTTGATGAGCTGTATTGATTGCCCGCTGATGCATAGTCGCACATAATCAATTTTGTCTTTTTATGTCCAATAAA
>CAIZXK010000354.1 GCA_903936865.1 uncultured Bacteroidales bacterium
AATTTACAAAAGGAAATTTTTATAAAAGAAAAAATTACTGAAAATTATTTTCAGAAAATAATAAATAATTACTCATTTAATAATAGTTGGTCTGAAATTCAAAAATCTATTCCTGAAAATTTATTTTCAAATGAAGGATTGGCCTATTTTATTTTTGAAGAAGATAAGTTGTTTTTTTGGTCAGATAATTCAATTCCACTGTCAAAAATTAATAAAAGTGATAAGAATAAAATAATTAAGCTTGAAAATGGATATTATAGAGTTTTTTACAAAAAATTTGAGAAGTATAGTATTTTGTGTTTGTCTTTAATCAAAAATGAATTTACATATCAAAATGATTATCTAGTAAATGGATTTTTTAAAGGGTTTACTATCCCAAATGAAATTGGAATAAGTCTTGAGAAAAGCAATTATCAATTATATTCAGTTTCAGGTGATTTTTTGTTTTCCATTCAAGAAAATAGTGTTTTGCAAATAAGAGAGAAATATATTTATATCATTTTAATTCTTTGTATCATAGGATTTATTTTATTTTGTTCATTTTTATTTATTATTTGGGATAAAACAACTATATTATCTAATTTCCCATTAATTAAGTTTTTATTGTTTTTTTTGGTAATCGTTAGTTTAAGAATACTTATTTTCTATTTTAATTTTCCTTCGGTCTTATATGATTCCAAGTTATTTAGCCCTTATTATTATGCAGCTTCTGAATATTTGCCATCTCTTGGTGATTTGCTTATAAATGTTTGCATTTTTTTGTTTTTCTCTTATGTTTTTTTTACAAAAGTAAAAATCGGAAAGCAGTTGATTAATGCTTCAAATTTGATTAAATCAATAATGTCGGTTATCGTTTTGTTTACAATTATTACTTTATTTTACTTTTATGTTATCTTATGCAAAAGTATTGTAATTGATTCTAGCATTCAAATGGTAATGAGTGATATTTTCGAATTAACTTTTGAAAGCATTGTTGGTTCGTGGATTATTTTCTCTCTTAGTGTATCTTTTATTTTATTTTCGATTAAATTGTTTAATATTAGTAAGATAATATCAAAAAATTATCACAAACAATTTATATCTTTTATTATTTCTGTTGTTTTATTTATATTATTTCCATTCCATATATTTTGGAAAGAAGGTTTTTTCTACCCTTTATTTCTAATCCTGTTCCTTTTTCTCTTATTTATATTTGATTATTTTAAAGAAAAGATAAGTATTTTTCAACGAATATTTATTTTAATTCTGTTCTTTTCGTTTTTCTCAACATTTACTTTTTATAAGTATAATGATAATAAAGAAAAAGATAAACGAAAATTATTAATTCAAAAAATGTCAGCGGAAAATGATCCGATTGCAGAATATCTTTTTAAAGATGTAATGCAAAAAATACAATCTGATACTCTGATTAAGAGGAAATTAAAATTATTTTATCCGGAAGATTCAATTGTTAATTATTTGAAATCAACTTATTTTAAAGGTTATCTAAGTAAGTATTCAGAACAGGTAACCTTGTGTAAGGATTTTCAGTTACTTTTATTAAATAACAACAATATAAATGTAAATTGTGATAAATATTTTTATGATAAAATTACATTAAATGGATTTCCAACACAAACTGAAAATTTTTATTCTCTTGATTATGGTAGCGGGAGTAACAGTTATATTGCTGTAATAAGGTATTTCGAAAACGAAAGTGATTCTTTGCTTAGGACATCGCTTTATATTGAAATGGATGCAAAGTTTATTTCAAAGGATTTAGGATATCCAGAATTATTAATAGATAAGAAATTAAATATTTTACATGATATTAGTGATTATTCTTATGCAAAATATGTTAATAAACAATTAGTTAAAATATTTGGTAAATGTTTTTATGAAAATAAGTTGACTGAAAATAATGATACAATAGAATTTCGATTATTTGAAATGGATGGATACAATCACATGTTGTATAATGTAAATAAGCGAATAGATTTTATTGTTAGCAAGCAGAAAGTAAATTTGTTTGAAAGATTGGCACCTTTTTCAAATATATTTATTACTTTTTCAATTTTTTTCTTCATTTTGTTATTATCAACTGCATATTTCAGGCAAATTTTGCCAGGAGTGTTTAACTTCAAAACCCGATTACAAATAGCTATTCTGAGTATAATCTTAATATCATTTTTAATTATTGGAGCAACAACCTTGGTTTATATCTCAAAACTTAATAATGATAAAAATACTGAATTATTGACAGAAAAGACACATTCTGTATTAGTTGAGCTCGAGCATAAATTTGGATATATTCAAACTATTGATCCTGCTTTAACTACACAGATAAATGATATGCTTGTAAAATTATCTAATGTGTTTTTTACAGATATTAATTTATACAATATAGATGGTAAGCTGATTGCATCTTCCAGAATGCAAATATTTGATGAAGGTTTAATTAGCACTCAAATGAATCCAAAAGCTTTTTTTGAGTTAAGAAATAAGAGCAAAACGCAATATGTAGATAATGAAAATATTGGAAAAAATGAATATTTGTCGTCTTACATGCCTTTTAGAAATATTGATAATAAACTAATAGCATATATTAATCTACCTTATTTTGCCAAACAAGGGGATTTAAAAAAAGAAATATCTTCTTTTTTAAAAGCTTATTTGAATATTTATCTTTTTTTAATAATAATTGCTGTAACAATTGCTTTATTTGTTTCTAATTACATAACTCGACCTTTGAAGTTGATAATCAACAATTTGGGTAATATTAAATTGGGCAAAAAGAATGAAAAAATCAATTGGAGTAGTAACGATGAAATTGGAAATTTAATAATTGAGTATAATAGCATGATTGATCAATTAGCAATTAGTGCTGAAAAGCTTTCTAAATCTGAGAGAGAAGTTGCCTGGCGAGAAATGGCCAAGCAAGTTGCACATGAGATAAAAAATCCATTAACTCCAATGAAACTAAGTATTCAACATTTGCAACGTGCCTGGAATGATAAAGTACCAGATTGGGATGACAGATTAAAACGCTTGACAAATACAATAGTTGAGCAAATAGATTCTCTTTCGTTTATTGCTTCAGAGTTTTCTGATTTTGCAAAAATGCCAAGATCTGATTTTGAGAAAGTTGATGTTTCTACTTCTTTAACAAAAACTATAGATTTGTTTAAAGTTAGTTGCGAGTATAATATAAAATTTACAATTGATATTATTGAAGATTGTTATATTTATGCAGATAAAAAGCAAATGTTAAGAGTATTTAATAACCTGATTAAAAATTCAATACAAGCAATTTCCAACAAAAAGGATGGTGAGATTTTAATTTCTTTATTTAGGGAAAATGATTTCTGTATAATCACTTTTAAAGACAATGGAATTGGTATTGATACTTCTCTGCAGTCAAGGATTTTTTCTCCTTATTTTACTACTAAGTCAGGAGGAACTGGATTAGGTTTGGCGATGGTAAAGAATATTATAGAAAGTATGGATGGTAAAATTTGGTTTGAATCTGAAAAAGAATCCGGGACTACTTTTTTTATTCAATTGAAACTTTATATTGAATGAGACTATTTCCAATTTAAGGTGCTGATCAGATGATCTATGTCGCTTTCTAAAAACTCAATAACCGGTGCAAGTGAATCGTTTTGAGGTTTCATATTAAAATATAAGGCACCTCTCAAAAAATGTTTATTTTTATCTGTTACAAAAAACTGATATGGTGATGCTACTTCATTTCCTTTTATATTATAAACAATACTATATACCTTTTTTCCCTCATTTTCATAAATTTTTTCCTTTATCGAAGAGGCTTTAGAGATGTGCTTATCCACAAATTTTCTGGAACTTTCAATTAAACTGTCTAAGTTATTTGTTAAGGGTTTATAGGTTAAATGTATTGTTGCATTATAATCGGGGAAATTTATATTAATCCAATATTTTTCAGCATTTGATTTATTATCCCGTTTTATTAAAGCATAAGTAGGATAATCAAAAGAATATGGAAATGATTTGTCAAAAACCTGATAAGTTTTTTTAGGTAAATCTATTCTAAAATATGCTTTTGGTTTTGGTGTATAATCTTCATTTTTACAAGAAGAAAAACCAAATAGAAAGACAATGATTATTGTAAATAAAATTGTTTTTGTCATTTTAAATATAAGCTTTAAAAATAAAATAATTTGATAGTAAGAATAAATATTTACTTACTATCAAATTATTTTTTAAGTTTCTATTTCAAATAATTTCATTATTAGTGATTATCTTTAAAAGATAACTTATAGATTTAATTTACTCTAAAAGCAGAAATAAAAAAAATTGTAAATTCTTAGAATGGCAAATCGTCTTCAGGTGCTGATCCGCCAATTGATTCTGGTGGAGGCATAGCTCCCGGATCATTGTAGCCAGTATTTGGTTTACTGTCAAGCATTAAAAAGTTGTCTGCTACAATCTCTGTTATATATCTTTTTACACCATCCTTATCGTCATAAGAACGAGGTTTTATACGTCCTTCAATATATACTTTACTCCCTTTATGAAGGTATTTTTCAGCTACATCTGCCAAACCTCTCCAAACAATAATGTTGTGCCAATCAGTTTGTTCTACTTTAGTTCCATCTTTAGCTTTATAGGATTCTGTGGTTGCTAATGAAAAAGCAGCTTTCTTTACATCGTTTCCGATGTTTGTGATTTCGGGATCTTTTCCTAAATTCCCAATTAAAATAACTTTGTTAACTCCGGCCATTTTTTTGTTTTTTAAATTAATACTAATTTGAGTTATAATGACATTACAAACTTACATACTTTTTTTAATAAAAATCATTTTTTTTAATAAAAATCGAGAATTTAACAAATTAATTTCTATGTAATAGATAATCAGTGTAATAATATTTTTTCAACATAATTTTCTATTAATTTGGGTAATGGATAATCTTTTAGTAGCCTAATTGGTATTAAATTATAAGTTGTTTTATCAATTATTTCCTGTTCAGTTTCTATTTCTATAAAAGTTGCATAAATAGTCTGATGGCTAAGTTGATGTTTTACAGTTGAGCTTATTTTGCTGATTATGAAATTTTTGTGCATTAATAAATTTGATATATCATTAAATACATTATCATTTAATGGAATTTGTGAATTAGATTCAATTAATGGGAAATCGTATAAATTTTTCCAAATATCATTTTTAAGGCGTTTATTAATGTATATATATTCCTGATTTGCTTTTTTAATTTTAATTACAATATAATAAAAAAACCTATCCCTTGGTTTATTTGTTTTAATTTTAACTGGAAAATTCTGTTGTGTTTTGTTTTTAAAAGCGAAGCAATGGTTATTAATCGGGCAAATTTCGCAATCCGGATTTAAGGGTTTGCAAATCAATGCACCTAATTCTATTAAAGATTGATTGAAAATATCAGGGTTATTCTTATCCATTAATGAAAGAACTATGTTTTTGATTTCATTTTTACCATTTGCAGAACTTATTGGTTTGTCAATTTCATATAATCGCGAAATTACTCTTTGAACATTACCGTCAATTGCAGGAAATGGTTTCTTAAAAGCCAATGAAGCTATTGCACCAGCAGAATATTCTCCAATTCCTTTTAAATTAAGTATATCTTCATACTTATTGGGAAAAATACCATTAAATTCTTTCATAATTTTTTTAGCAGCTGAATGAATATTTCTCGCTCTTGAATAGTATCCCAAACCCTGCCAAATAATTAATACATCTTGTTCCTCGGAATTAGCCAATGTTATAATATCTGGAAATCGATCAATAAATCTCTTGAAATAATCATAACCCTGGTTTACTCTGGTTTGTTGTAAAATAATTTCGGAAATCCATATATAATAAGGATTTTGAGTGTTTCTCCAAGGTAAATCTCTTTTATAAATATGATACCAATTAAATAAGTTGTTTTTTAAATTCATTTGTTAATATATATGTTAATGTATTAGAAGTTAGAGAAATAATAAAAAAACAGTTCAATATACTATAATAAACACAAAATCAACACTTTTTGTTGAAAAAAAGCAAATAATAAAATTATAAAAAAATGATAAATTTACAAGAAAGTATTAAAAACAAATTTATAT
>CAIZXK010000355.1 GCA_903936865.1 uncultured Bacteroidales bacterium
AATGGTGATATGCTTTTCCTGAATGGTGATTGCTTATAGGCATGTCCATTTGAACCTCGTTGTTGGTATGATACGATCCGATGGACTGTTTTTCCTGACCTGGTGATATGTTTTTCCTGAATGGTGATTGCTTATAGGCATGTCCATTTGAACCTCCTTGTTGATATGATACGATCCGATGGACTGTTTTTCTTTAAAGGTATTGCGTTTAATACAATACCTTTAGGCTCTTATTTTTTACTCAACTTTAAATGTGAGATTCACTCACATTTAAAGGTAATAAATCTTACCTTTAATGCAAGTTTAGATTGCATTATATAAATACAAAACCTAACCTTACTATAAGTAAGGTTAGGTTATTAAACTATCGTTTATCAATATTTAATTTTTACAAATTTTGTTGATTAATTTTTTAGATACATGTTTGTTACATTTTTTTATTGAAATTAAATTATCAATATATTCTCTAATATGTTTTGCAGAAATCGGACCTATTCCATAAATTTCACACAAATCTTTACATTTAACAAGTTTTTCTATTGTGTTGTATCCATGTTCAATTAACTGTTCTCTAAAATAAATATCTACAGGCAAATTACTCTTACTATTTTTTAAAGTTTTCATATTATTTTGATATTTAATTATTTGATTTTATTTTTTGTGTTTTTTTGTGTTTTTTTTTATTATTTTCCTCAGTGATATTAATATTATTTAATGCAGTTGTCATTTCGTTTTGAATTTTTAAATTTACTACTTTACTGTAAATTTGTGTAGTTTTTATGTTTGTATGTCCTAACATCTTACTTACTGATTCAATACTCACTCCATTTGTTAAAGTGATTGTAGTTGCAAAAGTATGTCTTGCGACGTGTGTTGTTAAATTTTTAGTTATTCCACAGGCTTCAGCAATATCTTTTAATAATAAATTTATTCCAGCGTTTGTAAATTGTGGTAAAACTTTTTCATACCCAGCATATTTTTTTATAATTTCTAAAGATTTCGGAAGTAAAGGCACGTTTAATTCAATGCCTGTTTTAAATCTGTTTTTTATTATCCATAATTGTCCTAAATGTTCGGTTAAATGTTCGCTTCTTAATTCCATTGCATCCGAAAAGGCTAAACCTGTATAACAACAAAATATAAAAACGTCTTTTGCTTTTTCTGCTTCTTTTACTGGTATTTTTTTATTTTCAATTGCTTTTAACTCTTCTATTGTCAAAAAATCACGTTTGCCCATTACTCTATTAACTTTAAATTGCAAATAAGGATTGTCAGCATAATTCATTATTTTATAGCTAATTGCTCTATTAATATATTTTTTAATATGAGCGTGAAATTTTGGTAAAGTTACTTCAGAAATATTATCTTTTCTCAAAAAAACATCCCATTCATAAATTAATTTAACGTTCAAATTTTCAAAAGAAATATTATCATTAAATAAATTTAATTTTGTTAAGGTATTGAATTGAGTTTGAAAAGTTGAATTTTCTATGCGGGTTCGCTCTCTTTCTAATTCCTGACTGTAAAAGTCATTAAATGTATTGATTTTTGTTTTATTTACAAATTGTCTTATTAATTCGGCTGTAATCGGTTTACTTTTCAAGTATAATTCAGTTGTATAATTTTCGAGATCGGAAATCATTTTTTTAAGTATTGAGTTATATTGTAATGCTAATGGATGTTTATTTGATACCTCTTGTTTTTCAGAATTCCATAAACGTTCTTCTACATGAATATTTGTACTTAAAAAAACTCTTGTTTTTCTATCTATGTACGCTTCAATAACTACCATTTTTAAATTATATTTATTAGCCTTGTTTGAACTTAATAAAACTTTAAAATCGGGACGTATAAAATTTTGTGACATAATTTGTGTTTTTTATTTTACAAAGCTACAAAAATATGTCACAAATTGATAAAAAAGAATGAAAAACAATGAAAAATGGAAAAATGTAAATACTTGAAAAACGGGCTAAAACACTACATAATCAACAAAAGGGCAAAAAAAAAGCCTCCCATTTGGGAGGCTTTAGCGGTCCGGACGGGACTCGAACCCGCGACCCCGTGCGTGACAGGCACGTATTCTAACCAACTGAACTACCGAACCATCATCGCAAATATTAGTTTTAAATATTTGTTGATGCAAAAGTACTACTTTTTTTCAATATACAAAACTTTTTTTTACTTTTTTCCTATAATCCG
>CAIZXK010000356.1 GCA_903936865.1 uncultured Bacteroidales bacterium
TGCTGTTTTTGTGGCGGTGGGGGGGGGGTATTTGGTATTTAATGGGGTAATGCCCTTATTTCTTTTTCCTGTTTTGGTCACTGGGACACCCAAATTTAAAAATCAAATAATTTAGCCAGATTTTTTTGCTCATTATTAAGCAATAAGACCTTTGTCATAGGTTGATTGGTTATTGGTGTTCTTACCGTTATTGAATATATTGTTTTTGCAATCTCAATTGCTTTTTCAGGACTAATAGCTGCTTTCTTAATTCCTAATTGCCTTTCAAGTTCTTTATATACCTTGTAAGCGGTAAAAGCAATACATATATGTGCCTCAATACGTCTTTGAAGTCGATGGAAAATAGGTCTGATACGTAAATCATGTTTTGATATTCTAAATGCCTTCTCAATTTTCCATAAATGCCCATAATTCTCAATAACTTCTTGTTTTGATAATTTAGTATTGGTCATGTATCCTTTCAAACCATCCCATTGGTTATCTTGGTCAAACTTTTCATTATCAATAGAAACAGATATTTCACCTTCAAATTTCAAATACTTGTTATAACCGCGGTTATTGATGTTAGATTTTGTCAATTTCCCTGATTTGATTTGTTTTTCTAACTTTTTCAAACCTCTTTCCCTATTTGATTTATCCTTTCGTGCTCTGGAATCGGAAAAACTTACAATCAAACGAGTATTTTCATCCTTTTCGATAATCGAACTTTCTCCATTTTTTAACCCCATGGAGAAAATTTGCTGTTTAATCGACTGTTTTTCACTTTTAATTCTTGCTCCCAAAATGTATTCATAGCCTTTGCTTTGAAGTTGGCTGATATTTTCGGCTGAAAGTAAACCCGAATCTGCTATAATTACAATCTTGGGAATCTTATATTTTGTCTTAAAAGCCTCAATAACTGGTAGCATTGTATGCCCTTCGAATTTTTTTCCATCAAATATCTCATAAGCTAAGGGATACCCATCTATACTGACCAACAAACCTAAGACTATTTGTGGATTTTGATGTCTGCCTTCTTTTGAAAATCCAGTTTTCCTTAATTCATCTTCTCTCTCAATCTCAAAGTACAAAGTGGTTACATCGTAGAAAAGAATGCTTATTTCACCTGAAAGCACTTCTAATGTATGCTGGTAACTGATTTTTTGAACCATTTCCTTTTGTGACTTGTGTAACTTGTCAAGATAACGATAAAGCTCGTGTACATCAAGGTCTAAGGAGTGGTACCGCCAAAGATAATCAGTTGTTTTTAGTTTACTTACCGGATAGCACAGACGGGAAATGACCAAAATCCTAAATAAATCATCTTCAATTTTATTAAATCCAATATCATTGAATAACTTTCCTAACAATAAATCTGAACCAGATACGCTTATCTGGTCTATGTTGTCTAAAAACTGTGATGTTTGTTGTCTCTCTTTTGTAAAATCAAACTCAAATTGACCTGTGTAAGATTTTATCCAATTGTTACCTTCTTGAAAAAGACGTTCGACTTCTAAAATTTCGGAAGAACTTCCGATTGTTTTTAGAACTTTATACCTCGAGTGGCTTTTGTCAATAACCTGGACACTTATCACCCCGCTTTTATTCTTCTTCTTTCGCACAAACATGATGACAAAAATAGGAAAAAATAACGCAGGGACACCCACTTTTCAAATAATCAATTTATAAAATATTGATTTCCTTGATGTTGGGTCGAATTAACGTTAGTTAAGTTCAAATCAGGAAAAAAAACAATTTGCGCCCTGAAAGGGCAAAATAAAAATAGATTACATTGTTTTCAAGGCTTTATGCTGCCCCTTCAGGGCGAAAACTCATCTTTTACATTTCAACCCAGGGCGTTGCCCAGGGCTAGAATATATCAGGCTTTCAGCCTTTTAATACCTTAGCTTGACGGCTATGGCGTCTTTCGCTTCGTCGCGGTGGGAAGGAAAGCTTACCACTAAGGCGCTTTTTACTGACAATTAAAGAAATAGATTATCTGAAACATTCTCTATTTGTAAGTGGAAATGCAAGGAAAGTAGGTGAAAATGCGAGAGCAGCATGTGAAAATGGTAATGCGATATGTGGAAATGGTAGGGAAGCATTTGAAAATGCTAGGGAAGCACTCCGAAATGCGATGTTGTTACTGAAAAGTGCGAGGGAAGCAGGAGAAAATGCGACGGAAGCAGCTTCCGTACCATTTTTCAGATGAGATGTGGTGTTTTTCAGTAGATGTGTTGTTCAGAAATATCGTACAACTTATAATTAAACCAAGTGTACGCAAAAATCGTACTGTTGAAATGCGAAGCGGTTACAATTTATAA
>CAIZXK010000357.1 GCA_903936865.1 uncultured Bacteroidales bacterium
ATGGCAATTCAAATGTAACAAAATTTTCATAGTTGTATGAAATATTATAATTAAATATTTGTTAAAAATACTTATGATTCAGTATATTATAATCATAATTTTAAAAATGGTAAATTAATAAATTTATTTATTCCATTATTTATTAAGTTTGTAAAGTATTTCATAATTCCGTTAAACTTTTATTAGTCGCTGAAATTGCGAATTATAACAAAGCTGCATTTTTCTATATAATGCATATTTAATCAAATGATTAAGCCTTTTAAGAAAACTTTGTTATAGTGTATAAAGAATTATTTATTAAGTTTGTAACGTATTTTGAAAGCGATAATTAATTAATACATTACTTCAATGAAAAGGAAGAATACAGTCATCCCTAAATATAGAAGCCTGCGTATGTTTATTATTCCGTTTATACTTTTTTTTGTATTAACCGGACCTTCAACTTCTTTTATACTCTTAAAAAATATTAGTTTATGGAATGAGAGTTATAAACAGAAGAAAGAAGATAATAATTCCAGTAAAATTGATTCGTTGAACATTTCGAATGAAGGTAATGTAATTAAGGCAGATTCACTGAATTCATTGTCTGATAATCAGATTAAAGATAGTCTTGTTTCTAAATCTGATAAAATAAAAGATGGCAAACTTAACGTAAGTATTGGAAATAATAATAATAATAATGAATTAAATTTAAATGATTCTATTGATAATATCTTAGGTTGGTATGGGATTTTGGCAGTTATCATTTCAGGATTCATTATAAATAGACCTTTTAAGCTTTTTTTCAGAAATTTAAGAAAGGGAAAGAAAAATTCAGTAAAACGTTATGAGTATTGTCGTAAGTGGCTGCTTAAAACACCTTTGATAAATAGTGGCTTGTTCTTTATTTATTTTTTTGTAATCAATTCATATTCTTTATTCCGTATTCTTACTAATCAGTTTTCAAATGATGAAACAACAAGGAAAATATATATTCAGCTTTTCCCTGTTTCAATTGTAGCTTCGATTTTAGTTATTGTTTTTGTTTATTTCTGGCAAAAACATAAAGTTCATATTAAATATATTGAGCATATTTTTACACCTGATGAATTGATTAAAAGAATATTTAATTTAAAGGTTGGAAGAATCAGAAATCGATTGTGGATTTCGAGTTCCATGACTACCTTATTGCCATTGATTATTGTAATGTTTTATCTGCTAATGAGTTTAACCTCCATAAAAGAGGTTGGTGAAATGAATGTCGAAAAAGCAAAGGTTTTATTGGGAACTTACTATAAGGATACTTCATCTATGGATATGAAGAACTTCTATTCTGATTTCAGTAAATTTTTTTATGTAAATACTATAAATAGTATGATGATGATAGTTGGTATTTCAATGGGAATGCTGGTATCGTTAATATATATTGTTTTATTTGTGAAATGGACTACTCAGGATATTGTTCAGCCAGTGAAGGAATTACTGGAAAACATGAAAAGAACAGGTGAAGGTCAGATGGATCAATATGCTATTGTGAGAACAAATGATGAAATTGGTGAGTTAACGGAAGGTTATAACGATATGTCATTGAAAATTAAAACGTACATCAATAATATTACAAAAATAAATAAAGCTAATTCCCGTTTTGTTCCTCAGCAGTTTTTGGATTTTCTGAATAAAAATGATGTAACCGATATTGAAAAAGGAGATCAGGTGCAAAAGGAAATGACGATATTATTTGCAGATATTCGTTCATTTACTTCAATTTCAGAGAAAATGACTCCTAAAGAGAATTTTGATTTTATCAATTCTTATCTTGAATTTATGGAGCCTGCAATAAATTCAAATAAAGGTTTCATTGATAAATATATAGGAGATGCAATTATGGCTTTATTTGGAAATAAAACGGATGATGCCATAAATGCAGCACTTTCGATGCGTAAACAATTATTTCTGTTAAACAGGCAATTGATTTCAGAAGGTAAAAGTCCTGTAAATATCGGAATTGGTATTCATACCGGGAATTTAATGTTGGGTATAGTTGGTGGTAGCGAAAGATTGCAAGGTACTGTTATTTCAAATGCGGTAAATCTGGCTTCGCGTATAGAAGGTTTAACAAAACTCTATGGAACTCCAATAATTATAAGTGAAAATACATTGCAGAATATAGGGAATAAGCAGAATTTTTATGTTCGTTATATAGATAATGTAAGGGTTTTGGGCAAAAAAGAATCAGTAAAACTATATGAAGTATTAGATACATTTTCAAATGCTGATTTTTGTCCTCAAATAATTGATTATCTTCCCGAATATCAAAAAGCGATAGATTTCTATCTAGATAAAAATTTTGAAGAGGCTTTATTGATTTTTGAAAAAATGCAATTAATTTGCACTAACGATCCAATTATAAGCATGTATAAGGAAAGATGCAAACATTTTAATCAAAAGGGAATACCTACAGATTGGGATGGAGTTGAAATTATTAATGAAAAATAATATCGAATGAGATTAACTATTTCAATAATAGAATCTTATACTCATTGAAAAAATATTTATACCATTTCTCATCTTTTAAAAATGGATACTTTTCTTTTAATGTTGAAATTTCAGTTTTTTCTTTAAGAAAGAGAATAGTAGCAAGTTTTTGTTGATAATCTTTTGATTTTGCTGATTCAAATTGCTTGTTTTTCAGCAAATTTAAAATCTGAAATCCATAATCATACTTGTTTTTATTCAAAAAATATTCTAATGAAAACAAATTGGCTTTTTCACTATTACTATATTCCAAATAGTTGATTATATTACTATTCAATATTTTTAATGTGTCGAGTCTGTTAATACTGTAAATTGAATCAGCCTGGAAAAATAAATTTGTAAAGTTCATTAAGTCATTAACTTGATAATATTCTTTTGCTCTTTCCCTTAATAGGTTATAGGATACAACAGGTTTTATAATTGTCAGTATTTTAGTTGTTTCGGTACTATTCAACTTACAATCAATATTGGTTTTTATTAATGCAAATGTTTCATCGTTTATTGTTTGAGCTTTTTGAAAATCACTTAAACTAATGTAAGAATTTGCTTTATCATTTAAAGTATTTATTTCCAGTTGAATATTTTCACATTTCTTCTTTTGAATTTTTTCTTTATAAGTTTGTAATATAGAATTAATGCTCGAGTCATTCTCTAAAACTAATTTTTTTTGCAATTCAAGCGAATATGAATATAGGTTGTAGGCTTCATTTAGTTTATTTGCCCAAATTAAAAAATCAGCATTTTCCAATGGTTTTGTTATTATAATTCCAGCTGTTTTTATCAAGAAATTTTCCAACTTATCATTTTTCTTTCCGGTAGCTTTTTTCTCCATTGATTTTGCTGTAATATATTTTGAATAAGCTTCTTCATATTTTCCTTCTGAGAAATACTTATTTCCAATATCAATTAAATTTGAATATAATGCAAACTCGGCATTATTTTTTTTGGTAGCATGTTTAGCTAAGGTTTTTTTCTTAGAAGTAAGTCTTTTATTCTTTCTCTTTAAAGTATTTTGTACTATTATCGGCTTTTTTGTGTTTTTCTGAATTTCAACTTTAGTCAGTTTCGTTATGGTATCTTTTTGTATTATCGTATCTTCTTCTGGTAAAATGTCATTTTCTTCTGCCATAGTAATAGGCTGGCTTATATATGTTTTTGAACAGTCATCAATCTTTAATAGCAGACAAATCTTATTTGCTTTATCCAGATATTTTTCATGCAATTTTGCATTGTCATTTCTTTTGTATTTAAATGATATAGAAATATATCTGGAAAGAATATTCCTGTAAATATCATTGGTTTCGATATCATTACTGATTTCATTTCTGTTTAGCTGGGCATATTCAAGTGCTTTATCTGTAAATGATTCAGCTATACTGTAATTATGTGTGTTAATTGCTTGTTTAGCTATTTTAAGGTATGAATGATATAATCCCCTTTTTGAATTTAAGATTCCATTTTTAAATACTTCACAATCAAATGTTTTTAGCGTTGAACAGAAACTGTCAGCTTTTTGGTAAAGAGTTAAAGACTCGTTGTAATATCCTGACTCATATATTTTTTTTGCTTCATCTTCACATTTTTTTAATAGTTGAAAAACTGAAGTTTGAAAAACCTGATAATTTGAATTGTTTTCAAATAGATAAGGTGCTATTTCAGTAATTAATGATATAGCTTCAATAAGTTGGTTTTTAGATAGTAATATTGTATTTTTCAGTTGAAGAGATGGCATATATAATTTGTTGAATAGTAATGATTTGTCAATAAAAAGAATAGCATTTATTGTGTCATTTCTTGAAATGTAATCTAAGCCGGTTTTGTAAAACCAATAATCCATATTGCTAAGATATTGATTTAGAATTGTTCTTGTTTGATTAAGTTGAATCTGGAAGTTTGTAACGTTTTGATAAACGGTTATTTGTTCAGGTTTTTTGAAATTAAAATAAGTTGCAAGTCCGTTCCAGGTTAAATTATTAATTTGTGATTCAATTTCTGCTAATTTACAGTCATTTAGAATAAGTTGATTTATTTCATATAAATTTATCCCTTTAAATTGTAATGAATTCGTTTGAAAAATAGAATCAATCTGAAGGAAGCTGAAATTGTATTTCTCTTTTTGAGCGTAAGAAATAATGGTAGTAAATATAAATATTGTGAGAATGAGCTGTTTTCTTAAATTCATTTCCTTGTATTATCGATTAATATTATTTTTCAAAAATACGGATTTATAATAGAAAACAATTTAATTAATTTAAGATATTTTTAGAAATAAATGGTTTTTTGAAATAACTTTTAATCTATTTTTACTGTCATTATTAAAACTCAAAATATTTCTTTTAAAATTTCTTTATCATGCTAAAATACTTTCTGTTATCATTTTTTTTATTTTACTTTCAAATAGCTTTTAATCAAAATAATACAATCCTTGAATTCGATAAAACCACTCATAATTTCGGACAAATTAAAGAAAGTCTGGGAAGTGTAAAAACGGTTTTTAAGTTTAAAAATATCAGTAAGAAACCAATTTGTATCGAAAGAATTTATGCTGGTTGTGGTTGTACAACCACAAAATATACGATGGATACTGTTTTTCCAGGTAAGTCCGGAGTTGTAGAAGCCGTTTACAGTACCATTAATAGCATAGGTTCCTTTAATAAATATCTTATAGTTTTTATTAACGATACTTCAAATAAAGGAATCTATTTATATCTGACAGGTCAGGTTTTTAGAGGTGAAAAGATTATAGAGGAAAAATATACGCAATCAATTGGTAAATTGAAGTTTAAATCAAATCATGTTGCTTTTAATATTTTGAAAAATAAAGAAATAAAAACGGATACCTTGTGGTTTTATAATTCTTCCAAAAATAAGTTGAAAATTGAATTTAGTAATGTTCCACATTGGATAGACATTAATCCAAAGAAAATTAATATCAAGTCAACTTTTGAGAAATTTGTTTTGGTAACTTATGATGCTTCAAAACGAAATGATTGGGGTTTAAATTTTGATAAGTTTACCATGAAGACCACTGATGATACATTGGCAAATAAAGATATTTATGTTTCTGCACAAATTGAAGAGGATTTTTCTAATTTTTCAGATGAACAGTTAAACAATGCACCTATTGCTTATTTTAAAATAACGGAGTATGATTTTGGTGAAGTTAAGGAAGGTACATCTATTTTCTATCGTTTCGAGTTGAGAAACGAAGGAAAGTCTGATTTGATAGTCAGGAAAACGACTACAAGTTGTGGATGTACAATTTCCAATGTTGATAAAACCACATTAAAACCGGGTGAGAATTGTTTTGTTTCTGTTTCATTTAATACCGGTGGAAGGGTAGGGGAGCAACATAAAACAATTACGATTCTCACCAATGATCCAAAGCGTTCTAATATTACCTTGAGCTTAACCGGAACTATAAGATAATACAAATATTCCAAAAGAATTTTTATTAGTGTATTAATATTCAATAGTTCATTAAACTTTGACAAAGTTTATTTCTATAAAAGATTAACTAAATGATTATCTATACATTATATAAATAATTAAAGCTTTGTCAAAGTTCTCCATAGTTGCGACTTATAAAGTTTATCAGCGTATTGAATATTAGTTTTTTATAAAATTCGTTATTGTTAAAATAAAATTCACCCATTCAAGTATAAAAGTTTAGAGATTTTCTGATGTCTTTTCGGATATAAGTTACCATTAATAAAGCTTATTTTTAACTTATATTCAACACTCTATTAACCTTTGTTTCCTTACTTTTGCAGTTTTTTGAATATTGGAAATGAAGAAATTATTCTTTTGTATTTTTATTTATGTTCATTTATGTAAATTGGCATATAATCAAGATGATAACTTAAGTGTAAAGATTAAAGCTGATGTCTATTCCTTGCATTTATGGAGAGGATTTGCCAATGGAAATTCTCCAAGTATTCAGCCTTATGCTGAGTTTAACATTAAAAAGCTCAATATGGGAGTCTGGGCAGCTTATGCAATTAACGGAAGCTATTCGGAAATAGATTTTTATATTAATTATCAGTTGAAAAATCTAAAACTATCATTATTTGATTATTTTTTGCCTGTTACCAATGGTAAAGTTAATTCTTTTTTTGATTTTAAAAAACAAACTACCCGACATGCGTTTGATTTTATTGCTGAATATGAATCAGATAACTTTCCGTTTAGGTTTTTGTTTTCAACTATCTTTTATGGAGATGACAAACATCCTCTAACAGGGAATAATTTTTATTCCTCATATGTTGAAATTGCTTATAAGTTGAATGCTTTAAATAAAAAAACACAATTTATTGCTGCAATTACACCTTATAAAAGCTATTATGCTGATAAAATCAATTTTGTAATGGCAGGAATAAAAATATCTGATCAGTTCAAAATTTCTGAAAAATTTGAATTACCAATAAGTGTTTTCCTGATGATAAATCCGTATAGTGAAAAAATATATTTCAATATGGGGATAACTTTATGAGAATTAATTCTGAAAGCTATTTTTAAAAAACCATTAAAATTTTCAATTGAATTATTAATACCAATTATACCAGATTAGTACATAGATCTAAATAAAAATTCTTGCTTGTTTTGTTTAAAAATGCCTACAGTTAATAAAAAAACCCCGTTTCCAGAACTGAAAACGGGGCATTAACACAATTGAAAACCAATTTACTCTATCTCTTCGGAATTTTCTTTATAGTGATGTTTCTTAGTTTATTAAAAGACTTAAAAAACAATCCACTTTTAATACCATTAATACCAACTTCTAATTTTTTATTTACAATAAAGGCTGATATTGCTTTTTTATAATCTTACCGTTCAAATTAACAATCCTTATATGTATTTTGTTCAATTACTATGAGATTAAGTTAAATTTTATTTTTGAATATATGTAGTAAATAAATTTAATATATTGAAAATTAGTTAATTGCATGTTATGTTTAAGGTTGAAACTATTACGGAATCTTGTAATCTCTTTACTTCAATTGTTTTCCAATCCCATCTTTATCTTTAAAAAATGGATTCCTTTTAAATATATGCAGAATAAATATTTATGATAAGTACTATGTAAAGGTTATATTATTTTTCTTATAGTTCATCCATTTAGAATA
>CAIZXK010000358.1 GCA_903936865.1 uncultured Bacteroidales bacterium
AAAAATTTTATCTTTTATCGTTCTGCTTGCTATAAGCAGTATGTTAAGTTTTGGGCAAAACAATACTGTTCAGCTTAAAGCTAACGAACAAATTACAGAAAACAGCTATGAAAGTTTAAATAGTTATCTATCTAAATACGTAGCAATTTCAAACTCAAAGGCAGCTCCATTCTGGACTTCTGATATGTCAAATACCACAGACTGGACAGTTACAAATGCATCTAATGCAACTATAGCAACAATGTGGACCAGACTGGCAGATACATCAATGGCATCAGCAAAATGGAAACAATATGTTGGACCCTATATGGGCTCCTCAACTCCAATGAATGGTGTATATTATTTTGATGGAATTACAAATTTAGTTGGTGGTATTTACGGTATTTCCAATTCACTATTAACTAAAAGTACTCCTATAAGTACACTAGGACATTCAAGTGTTGCCATCAAATTTTATCAATTGTACAAAGGGTTCAATGCAGATTCTACCTATTTAGAGGTTAGTAATGATGGATCGAACTGGTTAGTAATTGATGTTAATCCTCTTGTTAGTGCTAACGGATATGCATATGGATGGAAAACATTCAATATTTCAAATATTGCTGCTAATCAAGCTCAAGTGTATATTAGATTTAGATTTATAGCACCTGAAATAACTTCATCAGGTAATCCTGCACATGGAGGTGGATATGGTTGGATGATAGATGATGTATCTTTATTTCAACCTGATAATAATGTTTTGCAATTTGATAAAACAACATTATATGATGCATATACCAATATTCCAGAAGGACTTGGAAGACCTATGTATTATGAAGCTTCATTTACTAACATTGGTGCTTTAACACAAACAAATATAAAATTACATGGTATTGAAGTTACAACTGGTGCTGATTCAGTTAGTTTAGATACAGCTTTATTACCTGGACAAAGTGTAACCAACTGGACAACTTATGATTATTTTTTCACTCCATCAACAATTGGTAATTATAAAGTTTCAGCATATTTATCAAGTGATTCAATATCTTTTATAGGAAGAGATACTTTTAATATTAAGGTTGTTCCACTTGCTGGTGCACTTTATTCAAGGGACTATAATAATTATACCAGTTATAGATGGAATAATGTTACGAATGGACAAGTTAATGCATACACTGCTGCTAATCGTTTTTTCGTTGCACAAGATGCTACAAGTTATGGTATTAATTTTGTAGTAAATAAAGAAACAACTATTGGCGCTACAGTTAAAGTGTTGATATATAAAGGATTAAACAGAGATATAGTTGCTGAATCTGATTATTATAGTATTAAAGCATCGGACATTCCGACTGCTACTGGTGCAAACCCACCATCTATTTCACTTGCTTTTGCATCTCCTTATCAGTTATTAAAAGATACAATTTACTTAGTTGGTGTTCAATGTCAAGGAGGAACAGATACAGTAAAAATTGCAACTGATGGAACAAGTATTCCACAATATACTCAAACATCGTTATATTTTAACACAGCAACCAGTACATGGTATATTTGGTCTTCAAGTAATGTTTCTCCAATGATGATACGTTTGTCATTTGATAATACTATTGGTATTAATGAACTTTCAAATAATATCAACTTGTTTTCTTGTATGCCAAATCCAGCTAACAATTCGACAAGGATTTCTTATGAATTGAAAAATAGCGAAAATGTAACTATCTTATTAACTGATATTACCGGAAGAACTGTGATGACTTTAAATGAAGGTTCTAAATCAGCAGGCAACCATGTTGCTGATGTAAACTTAACCGATTTAACAAGTGGAACATATTTCTATACATTGAAAACCGGAAATAGTCAAGCTACCAAAAAAATGGTTATTGTAAAAAGATAATTTCAATTTCAAATAATAAATGAAAAAGGCTGACGATTTGTCAGCCTTTTTCATTTATTATTAGTATTCATTATCTCAATTCTCCTTAATAACAATAATTCGTTAAACTATGACAAAGTTTAATCAATTTATTATCAATATACTATAAATACAATTACCTGTTAGTCAAAGTTAAAAATATCTGCAACTTATAATAGTTTGACAAAGTTTTGTAATAATTAATTTGAATTAATTATCTTTCTGCTTATATCGATTTTATATTTAATTTTAAAGAGGTTCTAAAAATTAGATTTTTGAGGCGAACAAGATTTTTAAGATTGTAGTTTACTAATTTAAATGAGAACTTAACGAAGATTTATCTTGAACACATTTAAAAAATAATAAACTTATTAATAAAATAAAAATTGAAGTTCAACGAAGAAAAAGAATTTTTAGAAGTCCTTTTTATAAATTATGCCTGATTTTACTTATAGATTATCTAAATAATTACCTTAAAACGGAGACTATCCCTTTCTTTATCTGCTTTCCAGCCTGATATACAGAACTAAATTCAACAAGCCAGACATATACACCGGATTCTGCCAGATTATTCAGATATTTACCATCCCAGCATATAGCAGGATTAAATGTTTCAAAAATCAATTGTCCCCAACGATTATAAATTACCAGATGATAAGTGGAAAACTCACAGTTATAAACAGGAGTAAAACATTCGTTTAATCCATCTCCAACTGGAGTAAATGCATTTGGAAAATAGATATAACAATTGCAATTTTTATATTCTAAGACAAAGGCATCATAAACAGTACCACACTGATTGCTTATTGTTACCGAATAATTTCCAGCTAAATCAAAAACCCTATGATTTGAACTATTGCTATCATTCCATAAAATCGTATAATTTCCTTGAGGAATATCAATTACAATTCTATCGTTTTCACAAATAACAGTATCTTCAGGTAAAGCAAAAAAAGGAGGATTAAGATATTCAACATTAACACTATCGGAAAAAGAACAACCATCAATAGTTACTTTAACTTTATAAAAACCAGCCTGATTAACAAGGAATGAATTTAAAACATCTCCATTTTGCCATAAAAACAGAGCAGTTAAAGGAATATTATTAATAGGTTGCAAAAGCAACGTATTTCCTGCACATAATGTTGTATCAGATCCTAATTCAATCCCGTTTATAGGTAATTGAAGATGAATATTTTTGAGTAATGTATCAGTTCTACAATTGGCATACAATACTAATTGTATATGAAATGTTCCTGTATCTGAAAAAGTATGTAGCGGATTAAATATAGTTGAAGTGTTTGAGATAGAAGTTAAATCACCAAAACTCCACTTTAAAGAATCCAGAGCAACTGAATCACAAATCGGAAAAAACTGAAGTTGAAGACAATTATTTGTGGTTGTATCAGTTATAAATCCTTGTGGGAAAGTATAATCAGGATATGCGACATGAATATTTTTGATAACAGTGTCTATTCTGCATGGATAATAGATAAATAAGCTAATATTATAAAATCCGGTATCAGAAAATTTATGGTCAGGGTATAAATAATTTGAAGTATTAGTAATTCCAGAATTTATATCACCAAAATGCCATCGAATAGAATCAAGTGAAATTGTATCGCAAATAGGAGTAAAATGTAAATTCAAACAATTTTGAGTAAACGTTAAATCTTTATTTGGGAAAAAATAACCCTGAAAAAAAGTTGGTAAGCCACCTTCACAGGTATTTCCATTAAGATAGACTCCATTCTTAACAAAATCGCAAGCTAAACCGGATTGATTTGGTAAGTTTATTACACTCAAATAATTATGACTGTAAAGTGAAACATAAATCTTATTATCGGAAGCTATCTGCAAAGCAGCAACCCTGTTTCCAAAAGAGCCACCCGTATTATTTGTATATAGCTGAATTGCAGAGTTATTAATCATTGTCGAATTATTTGAGGAAATATCATATTGTAGTAAGATGCTATTTACACAAGTATCTGTTGACGTATAACTTACATAAATAAATTTCATATTGGGAGAAAACTCTAAGCCATAAGCCAAACTCGATGAAGATAACGGATTATTTACAACTATTGGATTGGAAAGAACACCTGTTGCACTATTAAAATCGAAAATCTCGACTCCACAATTAAGACAGGCGTGAGCAACTGCAATCTTCCTGCCGTTAGGAGAAGCTTTCATATAACCACTACAGGCATTTCCACAAGTTGAACTATTGATATAAGATATATAACCTGCCTGACTTATAACAGGAGTTGTATTTAATCCATATTGATCTAAAAGATAGGAATGATAAATATTACTGTTAGCTTTAGAAATAATAACCCACATACTTCTTCCATTACAATGTCTTACAGCTGTTAATTTTTCGCATGTTGTATCGGTTATAGGTATATTCTTAAGTATTACCGAACCTAATCCAGCATTTTTCTTTATATTTACAATATTGTATTTAAACCCTTTATGAGGATTTAGTGTATTTGTATATGATTCAACAGCATCCAATGTAAAAACATAATATAATGAATCATTTCCAGGTTGAGGTACTATAATTGCAGATTGTGCTGAATTATGATTACCTTGGATTGAATTTCCATTTTGCATATTATTGAAGCTCTTATTCCAGATTTCACTTCCATTGGCATAAAACAGGTAATTGCCTGCTGTGTCGGATATAGATGCACAACCTTCAAAAGCATATAAGATGCTCCCATTATTGACTGCAACAGGACTTCCAGTTGAGAAATCAACACCGGCATGACTCCCAAAATACCAATGGTAAGTCTGCTTCTGTGCATTAAGATTTTCAAAAAGAAATATAAATAAAATGAACAAATAAATTCTTTTATACATTCATTAAAGTTTAAAAACACTTGGAAAATTCACACTTTCTGGTATAGCTCCAGCAGGAAGAGGAGTTCCTCAAATAGAAGTTACTTTTGATATAGATGCTAATGGTATAGTTAATGTTGGTGCTAAGGATAAGGGAACTGGTAAGGAAGCTAATATCACAATTACAGCTTCAACAAATTTATCAGATGCTGAAATAGATGCAGCGGTAAAAGAAGCTGAAAAACATGCTGAAGAAGATAAGAAGAGAAAAGAATC
>CAIZXK010000359.1 GCA_903936865.1 uncultured Bacteroidales bacterium
ATTCCACCACCGGTTTCTTCGGCAACTTTTGTTGCACGTTGCAATTGTTTTTCGCAGCTTTCCATATTATTATGAGGAAATACAAATCGCTTGCCCAAATGCAAACGCATGCCATCAATAATACATGCATGAGCCTCTGAATCGTAAACTATTACATCTTTACGATCTACTAAGGAATCAATAATAGAAACCATTCCCTGATATCCAAAATTGAGTAAATAAGCCGATTCTTTACCAACAAATTCTGCTAATTCATTTTCTAATTGTTCGTGGTATTTGGTTTGACCAGACATCATTCTTGCACCCATTGGTGCTGCCAATCCCCAATCTTTCGCAGCTTGAGCATCAGCTTCCCTGACTTCAGGCATATTTGCCAGACCCAAATAGTTATTTAAGCTCCATACCAATCTTTCTTTTCCTCGAAAGTTCATTCTTGTTGAAATTTCACCTTCGAGTTTTGGAAACATGTAATAACCATGTGCTTTTTGAGCATATTGTCCTAATGGACCAAAGTTTTTCTTGATTTTGTCGAATATATCCACAACTATATTTTTTAATGATTAATGCAATTTTTTTGCAAAGGTATTATTTTATGCAAAAACAGACCAGTTTTAGTGTAATTTTTTATTAACCAAAAAGTATAAATACAGGATTGAAATAAATTATAGTATTAATAATCTGATCAGTACAAATTCTATGAAACTTCAAATAAAATGAGTAATTTTGTTTTCACTTACAATTTAAAAATACTGATGACAAAAGAAAAAATATCAATATTCTGGTTTCGGCGCGATTTGCGACTGGACGATAATACCGGACTCTATAATGCATTAACATCCAATCATAAAGTACTTGCACTTTTTATTTTTGATACTGAAATTCTTGATAAATTGGAGAATAAAAACGATGCAAGAGTTAATTTTATTTATGATGAACTCGTTGAACTAAAGAAAAATCTGGAAAAAATGGGAACTTCCTTATTGATAAAAAAAGGAAAGCCTATTGAGATATTTGAAGAATTAATCAAGGAATATAATATAGCAAAAGTATTTACAAATATTGATTATGAACCTTATGGCATTCAAAGAGATGGAACAATTGATAATTACCTGAATGATAAAAAAGTTAGATTTTTAGCTTATAAAGATCATGTAATTTACGAAAAAAATGAAATTGTAAAAATAGATGGAAAACCATATACTGTTTTTACACCCTATAAAAACAGATGGTTAATAAAGTTTAACAGTGAAGTTATAAAATGCTTTGATTGTGAACTTTATTTCAATAATTTCATTAAAATCAAGGCATTTAAAATGCCAACCTTAAAAGAAATAGGATTTAAAAAATCGAATTTAATCATACCTGCTAAAGAAATTCCTGTTTCAATTATTGAAAATTATGCCAAAACAAGAGATTATCCTGCTATAGAAACAACTGGAATTGGATTGCATTTGCGTTTTGGAACCATAAGTATCCGAAAAACAATATTGTTAGCTAAACAATATAGCGAAATTTGGTTAAGTGAATTGATATGGCGTGAATTTTTCATGCAAATATTATTTCATTTTCCACATGTTGAAAAAGGAGCTTTTAAACCACAATATAACAATATAAAATGGAATAATAATGAAAAAGAATTCCAGCTCTGGTGCAAAGGAAAAACAGGATATGCTATTGTGGATGCAGGAATGAGGGAATTAAATGCGACAGGTTTTATGCATAATCGTGTTAGAATGATAACAGCCAGTTTTTTATGTAAACATCTTCTGATTGATTGGCGATGGGGTGAAGCTTATTTTGCAAAGCAATTGCTCGATTTTGAATTATCCTCAAATAATGGAAACTGGCAATGGGCTGCTGGAACCGGATGCGATGCAGCACCCTATTTTCGTATTTTTAATCCGATAGCTCAAACACAGAAATTTGACAGCAAACTTACCTATATAAAAAAATGGGTACATGAATTAAACGATTTAAATTACTTTCATATAGTTGATCATCAATTTGCAAGAGAAAGATGTTTGAAGGCATATAAAGAAATATTTTAGATTGAAATTTACTTTTTTAATACTTAATTTCAATAGTTCGTTAAACTTTGACAAAGTTTTTTCTTTCAAAATTTCTTCAATTGATAATTAATAAATCATGCAAACAACTGCGACTTTGTCAAAGTTCGCATTCAGCATCTTATAAAAGTTTAACGGCATATTGTAATTTACTATCTAAATAAAAAAAACCAATATTTCAAAAGTTTTGAAATATTGGTAATAAAAATATTTTATTATTCTACCAACTAATTGGTGAAAATTAAATACAAGGATTTTATTATTTTCCTAAAGCTTTAAGCATGGTAACACCAATATCTGCAGGAGAATCGCAAACAAAAATCCCACAATTACTTAAAATTTCTTTTTTAGCCTGAGCTGTATCAGCTTCACCACCAACAATAGCACCAGCATGCCCCATTGTTCTTCCTTTAGGAGCTGTTGCACCAGCAATAAAACTAACTACAGGTTTGGTACCATGTTCTTTAATCCAGTAAGCAGCATCGGTTTCCATATTTCCTCCAATTTCACCTATCATAACGATTGCTTCAGTATCGGGATCATTCATAAATAACTCAACAGCATCTTTTATTGTGGTTCCGGGAACAGGATCACCACCAATTCCAATACCGGTTGATTGACCTAAACCTGCTTTCGTAATCTGATCTACAGCTTCATAAGCCAGGGTTCCTGAACGTGATACGATACCAATTTTTCCTGGTGTATGAATAAATCCAGGCATGATACCAATTTTTGTATGAGGTGGAGTAATAATTCCCGGGCAATTCGGACCTATTAAACGGGTATCCCTGCAGCGCAGATATTCTTTTACTTCAACCATATCCTTTATCGGAATGCCTTCTGTAATACAAATAATAAGCTTAATTCCTGCATCTGCTGCTTCCATAATGGCATCTGCAGCAAAAGGAGGTGGAACAAAAATTATAGAGACATCAGCACCTGTAGCTGCTACAGCTTCTTCAACTGTGTTAAAAACAGGCAGTTCCAAATGAAATTGTCCTCCTTTACCTGGAGTAACACCACCGACTATATTAGTGCCGTATTCCATCATTTGCGATGCATGATAAGTTCCTTCCGAACCGGTAAATCCCTGAACCAGCACCTTTGAATTGTTATTTACTAGTATACTCATTTATATTGATTTTAATATTTAACAAAGTTTATTGATATTGGTTGAAAATTTTATAAAAAAAATAAAAAGCAATATGAATTTAAAATTAAGTTTAAAAAGTCATAATGACAATAAGACCTTTATTTATTGTGATTTATATAAACTTCTGTAGCACCAACGCCATATTTAGCTAAAGATGCATCAAAATAATGAAGGTTATCATACGTTTTTAATACTTTAATTATTTCATTTTTTAAAGTTCCATTACCAACTCCATGAATAAAAATTAATTTAGATATTCTTTTTATAAATGCTGACTCCAGGCATTTTGTAAAATAATCCAGTTGAATTTTCAACATTTCTGAATTATCGAGTAAATAATAATCTTCAACCAGTTCACCAATATGTAAATCAATTTCAGCAGTTGAATTGTTTACCAAATGGTTATCCAGAATAGATTCTGCTTTTACCTGAACTGCCTTTTTTTGTATTATTTCAGGTTCTTGTTTATCATCATTATCTTTTTTAGCAATTTTTGATTGACTTACCTGGCTTTCAACTAATTTCCCAATAGTTAACAACAATGCCTTTTCATGTAAAAATGATGATGAAATATAATTTTCTTCTTTATAGAAACGAGTTGGTTTAAGTTTAAAATCAGCATTTAATGGTAATAATAAGCGATCTTTTGTTGCAGCATGGTACAAAATCTGAATATTTCCATTACTCCATTGTTCCAATTCTTCCCTTTCGATTGTTATTATTAACTTTTTACTTTCAGGTTCCAACACATCATAATCCATTCCTGAATAAATATTATTTCCAAATAAAGTAAAATTAAACAAGGTAAAGAATTCAGTGTGATTTAATATATAAATATCAACATCACCAGTTATTAGCCATTTTTGATCGTGAGGAACAAAAGCCAGGTATATTCCAGCCGGATGCGAATTATTGGTATAAGATTTTAAAAGTGTGGATTTACCATCTTCATCCGTTTCCTGTATTTGTACAACAGGTTTATAATCAACATTGAAATCCTGATTAAACATTCGTGCTGATGCAGAAGTATCTTCAATTTTAAGTAATTCACTGGTCATTGTAGGAATTTCGAAACCTTCTTCAATGGCAACATTTACCATTGTTGAGCTTATGATTTTAGTTATTATTCCTCCTCCACTAGTATTTAAAAATTTTACTTTGTCGCCTATATTGTATTTCATTTATTTTAATATATTGTTTTAAAATGTTTTACGAAAAATAATTTTAATATTTATTAATTGCAAAGGTAATAATGGATTTGATATTTATGAAATTAAAATATGTGGTTATTTATCATAGCTATTCTAAATAAAAAAAGTCGCTAAAACCTCAGCGACTTTTTATTTAATATAAATTAGGATTATTTTAACGGTGAAATAGTTGGAGTAACTTTTACTTCAACTGGTTTTGCTGTATCAGAACCATCATCGTCAGTGTTTTTTTCTTTAACTTTTTCACATTTTCCTTTATAGTCAATTTTAAGATTAAAAAAAGTAAATGCCCATACATCAGCCGCTTCTTCAATAGCTTTTGAAGTAGGTTTGCCTGCTCCATGTCCGGCTTTTGCATCAATACGGATTAGAACAGGATTATTTCCCTTATGATTTTCCTGTAATGTTGATATAAATTTAAACGAATGTGCAGGAACTACCCTATCGTCATGATCTGCTGTAGTAACCATTGTTGCAGGATATTGAACTCCTTTTTTAATAGTATGCAAGGGTGAAAATTTATAAATATATTTAAATTCCTTTTCGTTTTCACTACTGCCATAATCAGTTGTCCAAGCCCAGCCAATGGTAAATTTATGATAACGCAACATATCTAAAACACCTACGGCAGGTAATGCTACTTTAAATAAATCAGGACGTTGAGTCATACAAGCTCCAACAAGCAAACCACCGTTTGAACCTCCGGAAATTGCCAATTTAGACGGATTAGTATATTTGTTTTTTATAAGATATTCGGCAGCTGCTATAAAATCATTGAAAGTATTTTGTTTTTGTAATTTTGTACCTGCTTTATGCCATTCGCTACCATATTCTCCACCACCTCTTAGATTTGGCACAGCATAAATTCCTCCGTTTTCAATAAAAAACATTCTACTAATACTAAACGAAGGAGTCAAACTAATATTAAAACCTCCATAACCATATAATAAAACCGGATTATTTCCATCTAATTTAATCCCCTTTTTGTGAACAATAAACATTGGAACTTTTTTACCATCTTTGCTGGTTACAAATACTTGTTCGGTAACAAAATCAGCTGTTTTCATAGGCAAACGAGTCATAAAATGAGGCGTATAAACCAATTCATCCGTATTTAATTTATAAATGCAGGTTGGTTTGGTAAAAGAAGTAAAAGAAAAAAAGGCTTCATTAAAATGTACTTTTCCACTAACACCATTTACGGTTCCGATTTCAGGTAATTTAATACCTTTGATATAATTACCTCCTGAATCATAAACTGTCATAACACTTTTAGCATTATTCATATAAACTAAAATAAGTTTGTCACCTGCTATTGTAACTGATTGTAAGACATCTTCTGTTTGAGGTATTATTTCTTTCCAGCTACTTTGTTCAGGATTGTTTAAATCTATTTTCATTAATCGATAACGTGGAGCATCCCAATTGGTTAAAACCAATATTTGTTCATCAATGCTACCGATAATGTCATAATCGAAATCAAATCCTTTTGTAAGTTCAACGAATTCTCTTTCATCACTCAATTTCTTAAATAACAACGAATTTCCACTTGTTGATTCTGTTTGTAAAACAAACAAACATTGTTCATTATCAGTAGTATATGCATTATAATTCCTTAATGGGAACTCTTTATTTTCATATACCAATACATCATTATCCTGTTTACTACCTAATTGATGATAGTAAATTTTATGAAATTCGTTTTTACCCGAAAGCTTGGTATCTTCTTTTTGCTGATCATAACGGCTATAGTAGAAACCTTCGCCTCTCCATGCAATGCTTGAAAACTTAACCCATTCAAGTTTATCCGTCAGTTTTTCACCATCATTTTTCATTACATAAATTTCATTCCAATCGGAACCACTTCTGGCAATATTATATGCAAGATATTTCCCATCATTAGATAGTTTTATATCTCCTAAAGCCACAGTTCCATCTTTGGAAAGTGAATTTGGATCAATTAATAAATCATAGGCATCACTAGTTGATTTTCCTCTAAAAACAGGACTTTGATTTTGAATACCATTGTTTTTGGTGTAAATTATAAATTCTTCATTTACAATTGGTAATCCATATTTCTCAAAATTCCACAGGTTGGACAAACAGTTTTTAATATCTTCTCTATATGGAATTTTTGACAAATAATCCTGAGTAACCTTGTTTTGTTCTTCAACCCATTTGGCTGTTTCTTCAGATTTATCATCTTCGAGCCAGCGATAAGGATCTTCTACTTTTACCCCAAAATATGTGTCAGTTTGCTTAACCTTTTTAGTTACAGGATACTTAATCTGTGCAATACTATTTGCCATAAGAAAAATTGTTAGACTTGAAATTAGGATTAACCTATTGATATTGTTCATGGTTTGTTTTTTTTATTTTTTATATTAAACAATTGAATAAAAAATTTTACTTTTGAATCACAAAAATAATCAAATATTCCAATATGAGCAAACTTATAAAAACCATTGAAAAATATCGTTTTAACACCTTTACAGAAGATCAAAACGATGAAACAATTGAAATATCAGGTGAATTATTATCAAAAACAGCGTATGATTTGAACGGAAATCTGGTTTTAACTCAAACTTTCGATTCAAATGGAAATGCAAATGAACATATTGAATTTTCATATAATTCTGCTAATAAAATTACCGAAGAACTTATTTATGACAATCAGGAAGTTGTTGAAAAACGCAGATTCGAATACAACGATAATGGAAATATTATTTTGGAAAAAATATTTTATCTGGATGATAATTTTGATTCGGTTCATTATTCTTACAATAATGGAAATAAGTTAATTGAAAAGAAATTAATTAATTCGGATAATGAAACTGAAAGTATCTTTACTTATACTTATCAGGAAAGTAAAATTCTTAATGAAAGTGAATATGATTCAGAAAATCAATTAGTTGATGAAAAGAATTATGAATATGATGAAAAAGGAAATCTCATAAAATATTCCCATTTTAACGCAATGGACGACATAACAATTCAAACCACATATGAATACGATGAAAACAACAACCGAACCAAGATATTAAATTATGATAATGAAGGCAACTTAATTTCGCGTTCTACATATAAATATAACGATAGCAAACAGGTAATTTCTTTAATAGAGGATACAACACTACAAAGTTCAACCTATCAGTTTGAATATGATACAAATGGAAAAGTAATTTCACAAAAAGAGTTTACGGAAGAAGAAGAAATTATAGCCACAATTACCTATACATATGATGGTAACGAAATTATTGAAACCCAATCGGAAGGTGAAGGATATACCAACAATTATATAATTAAAAGTGAGATTGAATATTATGAGAATGAATAAAGCTAGTTTGAAATGATTATATTTCAAAATATGATAAATAAATTAAGCCTATAAACAGGGTTGTGATTTGGATTATTCAATTATTTAAGAGTGTTTTATGAAATATCTTATTCTGTTTTTTTCATTATTTTATTTAATTCAAAATTCTGTTGCACAGGATGGAGAACATCCGTTGCCCTATACTTATAAAGAATCAAAATATGAAATGGCACCTTGTTTTTTAGGTGGTTTAATTGCTCTGAATAAATATATTAGTGATAGCATCCGTTACCCTGAACCAGAGAAATCAAAAATGCTGGAAGGTGGAGTCATGCTCAAGTTTGTAGTTACCAAAAAAGGCAAAATTGTAAATGTTGAAGCTATAAATGGAACTCCCGGAGCGCCTAACTTTGTTAAAGAAGCTATTCGTTTAGTTGAAAACATGCCATTATGGATACCAGCCACTAAGAAAGGGAAACCTGTTGATGCGGAATATTATTTGACAATACCATTTAAATTAAATATAAGAAAACAGTAAAATTATTTTTTGACAAAAAAATCGTATTTGTTAATTCCATATCAAGTAAATGTATCTTTAACACTTATTGTATCTCAATGATTTGTATAATTTATAGTATTAAAAATGAATTAATTTATAAATTACTTGGGTATTATTTTTGTCAAACTCATGCATACAAAAAAGAGTCCGTTCGAGCTATACTGAACGGACTCTTTTTTTGGAGGATATCAACTCTATTTTATTGCAACTTCTTTATAAATTATTTAATAAGAAATCAGTCATTCTTTTGTATAAATGAAAGCGTGTAAATCCGCCATAAATACTATGATTTTTATTAGGATAAAACTGCATTTCAAACTGTTTGTTAGCATTTACTAAAGCAGAAATCAAATCCATTGAATTCTGAACATGTACATTATCATCACCGGTTCCATGAATTAGCAGATATTTACCTTTCAATTTTTTCACATGATTTATGGGTGAATTATCATCATATCCCGAAGGATTTTCCTGTGGTGTACGCATAAAACGTTCAGTATAAATGTTATCATAATATCTCCAGTTGGTAACAGGAGCTACTGCAATACCTGCTTTAAAATAATCAGCACCTTTTGTCATACATAAAGTTGACATATAACCTCCATAGCTCCAACCAAAAATACCGATACGATCTTTATCAATATATGTTTGATTTGCAAAATAATTTGCAGCACCAATCTGGTCTTCGGTTTCATATTTCCCCAATTCTTTATAAGTACATTTTTTAAATTCTTCACCACGAAAACCTGTACCTCTATTGTCAACAGAAACTACAATATAACCTTTCTGAGCCAGCATTTCAAACCATGATAAATCACTGTATCCGTAGCTATTGGTAACAGTATTATGTCCAGGTCCACCATAAACATACATTAACATAGGATATTTTTTATTTGCATCAAAATTTGCTGGTTTAATAATCCAGTAATTCAATTCAATACCAGCATCAGTTTTTAATGTTGAAAATTCTTTTTTTGTAAAACCATAAGTTTTAAGTGTTCCAGCAAGTTTTTCATTCTTCTCCAAAATAACCAGTTCTTTTCCCTTTGTAGAGTTAATTGTATAAATACCAGGAGTATTGGCATCAGAGAAGGTACTTATATAATAATTGAAATTATTGCTAAAATCAGCTTCATTATTACCTTGTTTTGTTGATAAAACAGTCTTTTTACTTCCATCTAATTTCACTGAACAAAGATCTTTGTTGATAGCTCCAGATTCGGCAGATTGAAAATAAATAGTTTTATTTTTCTCATCAATTCCTTTTATTTCAATTACATCCCATTTTCCAGAAGTCAATTGCTTAGTCGTTTTTTCATTAATATCACAAAGATAAATATGATTATACCCATCTTTTTCGCTTGTAAAAACAAATTGTCCATTGCTCAGAAAATTCAAGTCATCATTAATTTCAACATAATATTTATTGGTTTCTGTATAAACTACTTTCGACAATCCATCAGTTGCATTGTTCAAAAGGATTTCAAGTTTATTTTGTAAACGATTCATACGAACAATTGCCAATGTATTATTGTCAGCAGTCCACTTTATGCGTGGAATGTACTGATTGGTTTCTGTTCCAATGTCCATTTTTGAAATTTTACCCGTTGCAGCGTCAAAAGTATGGATAGTTACCAGTGAATTATCTTCACCTGCTTTTGGATATTTATAATTATATTGTTCGGGATACAAATCACCAAACATCTGCATTGTATATTCTTTTACTTTGCTTTCATCAAAACGGTAGTAGGCCAATTTGCTGCCATCAGGAGACCAGAAAAAGGCTTTGGAAAAACCAAATTCTTCCTCATAAACCCAATCGGTAGAACCATTAATGATATTATTGTTTAAACCGTCAGTAGTAATTTGTTTTTCAGTGTTATCTGCTATATTTTTAATAAACAGATTATTATCTCTAAGAAAAGCTATTTTACTTCCATCAGGCGAAAACTCTGCCAGACGAATTTTACCTCCTCTTGAAAGTTCAGCTATTGATGAGGTTTTAGTATCATAAATATAAAAGTCAGAAACAGATGAATGACGATATATTGGCTCGGAATTGGCAGAAATAAGTATTTTTGTTTCGCTGTTATCAAATTGATAATCATCAATTTCTATCTTATTCATAGCAGCCGGTAGGGTAATTTTACTAGCTTCTAATATAACTGACTTCATTTTTCCATCTTTATAGGTATATTTATTAATGGCGTTATCCTTTAATATACAGTAATGTTCTCCGTCTTTCATCGATCGGATTTCCTGAATAAAAGCCGGACGAAATGTTCCTTTCATCCATATATCTTCAAGTGTAATTTTCTTTGTATCTGATTGAGCTAAACTCACATCATTTAATAAAAACAAGCTTATAAAAGCAACCAAAAGTAGTTTCTTCGTAAGTTTCTCTTTCCTGAGAATTATCAGTATATAATATATTTGAATTTTTAAAAGTG
>CAIZXK010000360.1 GCA_903936865.1 uncultured Bacteroidales bacterium
CCCTTACTGTTAAATGCTCAAATCAATCTGAAAGATTCAGCTGCTTTTACAACTTTAATAACCATTAATTATTCTTTTCAGTTTTCTGGTGGAGATTTAAAGGAGCGATATGGAAATAACTCAACCGTTGGTTCATCAATATTATTTAAAACTAAAAAGAACTGGATTTTTGGAGCCGACTTCAACTATATTTTCGGTAATGAAGTAAAGATATCTGATCAGATAATGAAAAATATTGCGACTTCTGATGGCTATTTAATCACAAGAGAAGGAGTTTATGGTGATACTAAAATGTTCGAAAGGGGTTTTTTTACTTCAATTAAGCTTGGAAAAGTTATCCCTGTATTTCATTCAAACCCAAACTCAGGATTAATGATTATTGGAAGTGTGGGATTGCTGCAACATAGTATAAGAATCGAAGTTGACAATAATGCAGCACCTCAACTGGAAGGAGATTATGCAAGAGGGTACGACCGATTATCAAGTGGATTGGCTGTAAGTCAGTTTATTGGATATTTAAATTTAAGCGACAGAAAACTTACTAATTTTTTTGCAGGATTTGAATTTGTTCAAGGCTGGACCAAAACATTAAGAGATTATAATTTTGATACAATGTCCATTGATAAATCTCAGAAATTTGACACGTTTTGGGGATTTAAAATAGGTTGGATTTTCCCAATTTATAAAAGAGCACCCGAAAAGTTTTATTATAACTAACAATATGAGCATTTTATACGATTTAAGTATCCGTATTTATTATTTGGGAGCTTTCATATTTTCTTTTTTTAATAAGAAAGCACATAAATGGGTTAAAGGACAAAAAGATATTTTTCAGATATTGAAAAATGAATCTTTTGAAAATTGTAAGACTGCTTGGTTTCATGCTGCTTCGTTAGGTGAATTTGAGCAAGGTCGCCCGGTAATTGAATCTTTTAAAAAGAAATATCCGGATTATAAAATAATTATTAGCTTTTTTTCTCCTTCCGGTTACGAAGTTAGGAAAAACTATAAAAATGCTGACGTTATTTGTTATTTACCAATTGATACTTATGCTAATGCTAAACGATTTATTCATATTGTAAAACCAGATGTTGTCTTCTTTATTAAATATGAATTCTGGTTTAACTATTTAAAAATCCTTTACACCAACAAGATTCCAACTTTCTTAATATCAGGCATATTCAGAGAAAATCAACATTTTTTTAAAATTTATGGTTTTTGGTTTAGAAAACAATTAAATCATTTTACTCATTTTTTTGTTCAAAATGAAGCCTCAAAATCATTGCTAAGTTCAATTGGTTTTGAGAATACAACAATTAGTGGCGATACCAGATTCGACAGAGTTTCTCAGATTGCTGAAAATCCTAAGGAATTTCCTTTAATTAGAAAATTCAAAGATGGCAGGAAAATTCTTTTAATTGGAAGCAGTTGGCAATCAGACGAAGAAATGGTTTTTGATTTTATAAGAAAGTCTAACAATGAAGTGAAATTTATTTTTGCTCCACATGAAGTCCACGAGGAAAGGATTAAACATTTGAAATTATTACTGCCATCAAATACTGTTTTATTTTCCGATTTGAATGAAGATAATTGTAATGAAGCAAATATATTAATAATAAATAACATTGGCATTCTTTCACATTTGTATCAATATGCTGATATAGCTCTTATTGGAGGTGGTTTTGGAAAAGGAATTCACAATATTCTGGAAGCAGCTACATTTGGAGTTCCAACTATTTTTGGTCCAAATTATCAGAAATTTTCGGAAGCAAGAGAATTAATTCAGTTAAAGGGAGCTTTTACTTTTAATAATAAAATAGATTTTGAAAACTTAACCCTTGACTTATTAAGTTCTGATAGACATTATATTAAAACAAAACAGATATGTTTAAATTATATCGAAAATAAAAAAGGAGCAACAGAAATAATACTGAATAATATTAAAATATAGATAGTTACATTTAAAACAATAATAAACTTTAGAAAAAAAATTATTATTTTTTTGTAGATAAAAAAAAAGATGTAAATTTGCAAACTCAATTCGGATGGCGTCGTAGCTCAGTTGGTAGAGCAGAGGACTGAAAATCCTTGTGTCACTGGTTCAATTCCAGTCGATGCCACCTCTAAAAGGTTGGATTACTCCAACCTTTTTTTTATTTATTATTATCAAGTTGTTTGCTTAACTTTTGTTTAACATTTTAATTTGAAACGAATGTACGATTTTAGAAGTTTTGTACTAATTTAGTACTGTTTTTAAAACGTATAGTATTTAAACTTAAAACCATAAAAATGAATGCTTTCAAGATTTTTATAGTAGAAGATGATAATGTTTTTGCAAAAATATTAAAACATCATTTATCATTAAATGCTGAATATGAAGTTGAAATTTTTAATAATGGCAAAAGTTTTTTAAAAAATTTATATAAAAATCCATCTGCTGTTACATTAGACTTTTATTTGCCTGACCTTTCAGGTTTGGAAATTCTTAACAAAATTAAGGAATTCAATGCCGATTTACCTGTGGTTATTGTTTCTGGTCAGCAAAATATTTCAACGGCAATAGAGCTTTTAAAAAAGGGAGTTTATGATTACGTTCTAAAGGATGAGGATACTAAAACGCGATTATGGAATATCATGAAAAATATTCGTGAAAATGTAATCCTAAAACAAAAAATAACCATACTTGAGCAAGAAATTGAGAAAAAATATGAATCTAACAATTTAATTAAAGGAAATAGTCCTCCAATATTGAAGATATTTAATATGATAGAAAGGGCTGCTAAAACTAATATTTCTGTTTCAATTACAGGAGAAACAGGAACAGGCAAAGAATTAGTTGCCAAATCTATCCATTTTAATTCTTCAAGGAGTAAACTTCCATTTGTTGCTGTAAATGTTTCAGCTATACCTAAAGAATTAATTGAAAGCGAAATGTTTGGTTATGAAAAGGGAGCATTTACAGGTGCTAATTCACGGAGAATAGGGAAATTTGAGGAAGCTGACAAAGGCACTATTTTCTTGGATGAAATAGGAGATATGGATTTGAATATGCAGGCAAAACTTCTAAGAGTAATTCAGGAAGAGGAAGTTACGCGTATCGGGAGTAATGCAAATATTCCTTTGGATGTTAGAATTATCGTTGCTACACATAAAAACTTAAAGGAAGAAGTTCAAAAAGGAAATTTTCGCGAAGACTTATATTATCGACTTTTAGGTATGCCAATCGAACTTCCACCTCTTAGAGAAAGAGGAAATGATATTTTGTTTTTAGCAAAATATTTTGTTGATGAATTTTGCAAAAAGAATAAATTGAATAAGTTAAAGATTAGCGTTGAAGCTCAGGCTAAATTAAAATCTTATCAATTTCCAGGTAATGTACGTGAGCTAAAAGCTATCATGGAATTATCTGCAGTAATGGCTGATAATGATGAAATTCTAGATTCAGATATAAATTTTGGCAGTTCAAATAATTTAGACAATTTTCTTTCAGAAGAAACTACTTTAGAAGAATACAACAAAAAAATTATTACTTATTTTCTTGAAAAATATAATAATAAAGTCAGACTGGTTGCCAAGAAATTAGACATTGGAAAAACAACCATTTATCGTATGTTGAAAGATGAAGGCCTAAATCTCGAAAATTAATTCAAGCTTCTCATCAAATAGATTCAAAATATCTTCATTCTTACCAAGATGATAAGTTTGAATACCAAGTTGAACAGCAGCTTCAATGTGTTGAATAGAGTCATCAATAAATACTGTTTTATCTGGATTAAGATTTTCTTTATTGATAATATATTCAAATATTTTCAAATCCGGCTTACGCAAACCTATTTCAAATGAAAAATAAGCTTTTTTAAATATTTCATCAAAATTATTATATCCAAATTTCTGTAGTTGTTTTATA
>CAIZXK010000361.1 GCA_903936865.1 uncultured Bacteroidales bacterium
ATTGAATATGAGTGAGCTAATTTTTCTTTTTTTAGAAAAAGAAAAGTTAGATTTTTTTCTGATTTTTATTTGAACAAATGAGTTAAAGTCTAACACCCAATGCATACTGCAGATAATCTGCAGATTGCTTTCTATTGGTTAATGTTAGCATTCCGAATAGAGTAGGTGTAAAATAGTAACGAATACCTAATCGTGCATACCAATAATTTTTATTAAGATTGGTATCATATAAATAATTACCTAGTTGTGTTATTAATGATAACTTTCTGATTAACAATTCGTGTCCGAATGCCAAACCATAATAGCTGTTATAAGTTGATGAATAAAAATCATCATTTATTTCACCCTGGCGAAGCACATAATGAAAATTCAGACTAATAATATTTTTTCTATTCAAAAAACGATTCAACCCATAATCAGCAGTCATTATTAAATAATATTTATTCAATTCTTCATTTACATTACGGGTTGCTCCACCAACTGAAAAATCATGCGCCCATTTTTTCGATAATTCATTTTTGGCAAATACATTATCAAAATGTGTATTTTTATTAAATCTGTAATTTAAATTCAAACCATAATTAAAAACATTAATCCCTAAATTTGGAAGATATAATGCAGCATTAGAACAATGTGAAAACCCGGCATTTAACCCTAAACTCAAATCTTTATTTAACAGAAAATCCAATTGAAAACGGGCATTGAAAAAAAAACTCAGATCAGTACTAATCATATAATTAGTAGGATTGGTTTCTTTATCAAACTTTTCTGTTGCATAAGCTATTCCAGCACCAAGATGCGAATAAAAATCAATTCTTTTAAATCTGAATATTATTGGTTCCAAAAACATATTTACACCCCATAAATCACCAATTATCTGATTGGTTGTATGCATATATGTTAGAGAATAACCAAATTTTGTTAAATGGAATGGAGTTCCTGAAATATTTTGATAAATTTTAGCCTGTAATGCAAACACATCGCCTCTTATATGTTTTACCCTGTTTGAATGAGGTACAATTTGACCTGTATTTATTTGCAAACCACCAAAATAAAAAGATGATAGCATGGATTTTTGTGAAAAAATAAATGAATTTATTAATAAGAGTAAACCAACTATTAAAATATACTTTTTCTGCATGTTAAGAATTTAATTTTTTACAAAATTAAAAAAATGAAAATATAACAAATTATTTCTTTTCAAAATCGTTCGATTACAACATGTTTTTTATTCTTTATTCAATATATTATTTTGTATCTGAATAGATTCCTGATGTAATATTTCCAGTAAGTTCATTACAAAAATTTTATCCAGACCCAATTGTTCAGCTTTTTCCAATCTATTATTAATGATTTCATTCCAGCGTTTTAATTGCAATATGGTTATATTGTTTTCTTTCTTAAATTCACCAATCTGAATAACCAGATTCATTCTTTTCGATAAAACATGAATTAATTCATCATCAACAATATCAATTTTGGCTCTTAGATTTGCAAGTTTATTTTGAAAAGCCTTACTTCCAACTTCATGTCTGAAAATTAATCCATCAATTAAAACATTAAATTCGGAGGGTGTAAGTTGCTGTTTAGCATCTGTTAGTGCATTTGCTGGATCAGGATGAACTTCAATCATCAATCCATCCATTTCCAGATCAAGAGCTCGTTGGGAAACAGAAGCAATTAATTTTCTATCTCCGGCAATATGACTAGGATCGCAAATTATTGGCAAATCAGGTACTATTCTTTTTAATTCAATCGGAATTTCCCACAATGGAGAATTACGATAAGGCTTTGAATTGTAAGTATAAAACCCTCTGTGAATTGCAGCAATTTTATTTATTCCAACATTATTCAATCGTTCTATTGCACCCAACCAAAGTTTTAAATCCGGATTTAATGGATTTTTTATAAACACAGGAATATCAATGCCTTTAAGAACTTCTGCCAACTCTTGCATCGAAAATGGATTGCCAACAGTTCGTGCTCCAATCCACAAAATATCAACTCCATTTTTCAGACATTCTTCTATATGATTGGTAGTTGCAACTTCAACAGTAGTTAAAAGCCCAGTGGTTTCCTTAACCTTCTTTAGCCATTGTAAGCCTGGATTTCCAATTCCTTCAAACCCATCGGGACGTGTTCTCGGTTTCCATATTCCAGCTCTGAATATTTTTACTTTCGTATTTAATGATAGTTCTTTGGCTGTTGCCAATACCTGTTCTTCATTTTCGGCACTGCAAGGTCCTGCTATAAGCAAGGTTTCAGCCTCTGAATTAAGCCAGTTTTTTAATGGTAATATGTTAATATCTGTACTCATTTTGCAAATGCAAAATTAATTAAAGTTTATTTACAGAAATTTAATAATTTTGCATACTTAAATAAAGTTGAAAAAATAGTTGGTAAGCTATTTCATAAATAATAAAAATTCAGCTTTTTATAAGTTTTAGAATTAAGAATAAAAATGAAAATTTTTTAATAATAAGAAATGGAAAGACGTATAATTAAAGATTTATTAAAATCTGTCAAAAAAGAGGATATTGGTGAAATTATCAATGTAAAAGGTTGGGTTAGAACAAAACGAGGAAATAAAAATATAGCATTTATTGCTTTAAATGATGGTTCTATCATTCATAATATTCAAATTGTTGTTGATTTGGCTAATTTTGATGAAGAATTAATGAAATTAATTACAACCGGTTCTTGTATTTCTGCAAACGGGAAATTAGTTGAATCGGTAGGGCAGGGGCAAAATGTTGAAATTCAAGCTACAGAAATTCATGTATATGGAACTGCTGATGCAGAAACCTATCCATTGCAGAAAAAAGGTCATTCGTTGGAATTCTTAAGGGAAATAGCCCATTTACGTCCTAGAACAAATACTTTCGGAGCTGTTTTGCGAATTCGTCATGCAATGTCTTATGCCTTGCATAAATACTATAATGATAATGGCTTTTATTATCTTCACACTCCAATTATTACAGGTTCAGATGCTGAAGGTGCCGGAGCTATGTTCAGAGTAACTACTCTTGATGCAAAAAACCCTCCGTTAACAGAAGAAGGTCATGTAAATCATGCAGAAGATTTCTTTGGTAAAGAAACCAATTTAACGGTTTCCGGACAATTGGAGGCAGAATTGGGTGCAATGGCTTTGTCAAAAGTTTATACTTTCGGTCCGACATTCAGAGCTGAAAACTCAAATACTCCAAGGCATTTAGCTGAATTCTGGATGAATGAGCCCGAAGTAGCCTTTAATGAAATCAAGGAAAATATGGATTTGGCTGAAGATTTCATCAAATATCTTATTACCTATGCGTTAGAAAATTGCATGGATGACATTGAATTTCTCAACAATATGTATGACAAAGAATTAATTGAAAGATTAAATTTTGTAATAAATAATGATTTTGTAAGATTAGCTTATACTGAAGCCATTGAAATACTCGAAAAATCGGAACAGAAATTTGAATTTCCTGTATCGTGGGGTGTTGATTTACAATCGGAACACGAAAGATATTTAGTTGAAAAACATTTTAAAAAACCTGTAATTTTAACTGATTATCCGAAAGATATCAAAGCATTTTACATGAAGCAAAATGATGATGGAAAAACAGTTAGGGCTATGGATGTTTTATTCCCTAAAATTGGAGAAATTATTGGTGGTTCGCAGCGTGAAGAAGATCTTGATAAATTAAAGAATCGTATTGCTGAAATGGGAATTCCAGAAAAAGATGTTTGGTGGTACTTAGATACACGTCGCTTTGGAACAGCTCCGCATAGTGGATTCGGATTGGGGTTTGAAAGGTTAATTTTATTCGTTACAGGAATGGCTAACATTAGAGATGTTATTCCTTTTCCAAGAACTCCAATGAATGCAGAATTTTAAACAATTAACTTTAAACAGTTAATCATGTGCAGTAAATAGTGAAATTTTGCAAATAAAAAATTTAAATAAATAATGTTAGGTCAAAGATTACAACAAAAATTACTTCAAAAATTATCTCCTCAGCAGATTTTGCTGATGAAATTGTTGCAGATACCTACTGTTGCTCTCGACCAACGAATAAAGCAGGAATTAGAGGAAAATCCTGCTTTGGAAGACACTTCAGACAACAGTGATAATACTGCTGATGACTTGAGTAATGAATATGAGAATGAACCAACTGATGACAATTCAAGAGATACTACTGATTTCGATTTTAATGATTATCTGGATGAAGATGATGTTGATTCTTATAAATTAAAGGCAAATAACGAATCTTCAGATGATGAGCATAAAGAAATACCTTATGCATCTGAAACAAGCTTTCAGGAATTGCTTACAGATCAATTATCTATGCTTGGCTTAAATGAAAAACAACTAATTATCGCAATAAATATTATTGGAAATCTTGATGATTCCGGTTATTTGATGAGAGAAATTAGTGCCATGGTTGACGATTTTGCTTTTAGCCAGAATATAGAAACCTCAGATGAGGAAATTCTTGAGGTACTTAAGATTATTCAGGAGCTTGATCCTCCTGGTATTGCAGCCAGAAATTTACAGGAATGTTTGTTAATTCAGTTACGAAGAACAGAAGAACAAACACCGGCTATAAAATTAGCTTATAGAATTCTTGAAATTCAATTTGAAAGGTTTACAAAAAAACATTATGATAAAATTCTGGAAAAATTAAATATTAGTGAAACTCAATTAAAATCAGCCATCAACGAAATTCTCAAATTAAATCCAAAACCTGGCAATTCTGTTGGTACATCTTCAAAATTAAATCATTATATAATTCCTGATTTTATTATCTACAATAATAACGGAAATTTAGAACTTACTTTAAATAGCCGGAATGCTCCCGATTTGAGAGTTAGTCAATCTTATGCCGAAATGCTTCAGGGTTATGCTGAAGCTAAAATAAAATCGGAACAGCAAAAGGATGCGGTGATGTTTATAAAGCAAAAAATTGACTCGGCACGTTGGTTTATCGATGCTATCAAGCAAAGACAGAATACGATGTATGTTAGCATGGAAGGAATAATGAATTATCAAAGGGATTTCTTTTTAACTGGAGATTTTTCAAGACTGAAACCAATGATTTTAAAAGATATAGCCGACAGGGTTAGTCTCGATATCTCAACAGTTTCCCGTGTTGCTAATAGCAAATATGTTGAAACACAATTTGGTACATTTCTTTTGAAAGAATTTTTCTCTAAATCAATGGAAAATGATTCAGGTGAAGATGTTTCAACCAGAGAAATCAAAAATTTAGTGAAAGAATTCATTGAAAATGAAAACAAAACAAAACCATTAAATGATGATGAACTTACAGAATTGCTTTTAAAACGAGGTTTTAAAATTGCCAGAAGGACTGTTGCTAAATATCGTGAGGGTATGGATATTAGAGTTGCTCGATTAAGAAAGGAAATAAAATAAATGGAAAATAAAATAGCACGTATCATTTCATATATATTTCATCCGCTTTTAATGCCTTTATATGCTTTCATCCTGCTTTTCAATATGAATGCATATTTTTCATCTGTAATTACATTTTATGGAAAATTATTAATTCTATCATTTATTTTTGTTTTTACTTTTATCTTTCCTTCCGTTTTAACTTATTTTCTATACAAATTAAAAATAATATCTTCACTTCATCTCGAAAAAAGAGAAGAAAGAGGAATACCCTTCATATTTACAATAATCTTTTATTATGGAGCTTATTACATGCTTAAAAAATCGGAAGTTCCAGCAATTTTTTTATTGATTATGCTTGTAACAACCATGATGATAATTATTGTTTTTTTTATTAATCTTAAATTTAAGATAAGTATTCACAACCTGTCAACCGGAGCTTTAACTGGTTTAATAATAGGAATTTCGTATCGTTTCAATCTGGAGTTGATACTGCTTATTTTGCTCTCAATACTTAGTAGCGGATTGGTTGGTTTTTCCAGAATAGCATTAAATTCGCATCGCCCATCAGAGGTTTATTTTGGATATTTACTTGGTTTTTGC
>CAIZXK010000362.1 GCA_903936865.1 uncultured Bacteroidales bacterium
AATTTTAGCTTATGTTTTTTTGTCATCTAATGAAACATTTTATTTTTTTGTCATCGAATGAAACTAATTTTTCCTTTTTATTCGTGTTAATCTGCGTAATTAGCGGGTAATCTTTTTCTTATTTTATTCTGCGAATGTTTTTTCCTTTGCCCGCGAATGACGCTAATTCTCGCTAATGATTTTTTGTCATCGAATGAAACATTTTATTTTTTTGTCATCGAATGAAACTAATTTTTTAATTTTTATTCGCATTAATCTGCGTAATTAGCGGATAATCTTTTTTTTATTTTATTCTGCGAATGTTTTTTTTCTTTGCCCGCGAATGACGCTAATTCTCGCTAATACTTTTTTGTGTTAACCTGTGTAATTAGTGGATATGTTTTAGTTTACAGCTTCTTGCTTTTTATTGTATGTTTGAATTTAAGTACTGCAAAGTTGAGTTCAATCGTAGTTTCTGCTTCTGTGGTTTGAAAATCATCATCTAAAAGTTCTGCAATTATTCTACCACTTTTTTCTAATAGCGTCTGTTTTTGTTTGTCATCCTCAGTATTTGATACTTCTTTAATAGTTTGAGACAGACTTTTTATCTTGGCAAAAGTTTCATCCGTTATTAATAATTATTCAAAGGTCGGATGGAATTCGCATATTGAATATCAAGCAGAGATGTAAAAATCTTTTTTATGCTCATTTCAATAATTGCTAAAGTGGTTTGAGTAGCTTGTGGACTTTTCAATATAGTAGCCAGCATATAGAGACCCTTTTCTGTAAAAGCTTTGGGAAGTGCAGAAGAGAATTTGAGTTTATTGAGGTGGTCAAAATTTTTGACCAGTTCCGTTTTTTCTACTTTAGTTAGCTCAATAGTATAATCTTCAGGAAATTTTTCAGGATTATTCTTAATAGCCTGATTTATTTCTTTTGTTTGAACCCCATATAGTTCAGCAACATCGCTGTCAATAATTACTTTAGTGTTTCGTAAAGTAAATATCCTATTCTCTACATTATTAAATTTGATAAGTTCCATAATTAATTTCTTTATTTACTAATATGTCGATTAAGCTTTTTTCTTTTTATTCGCGTTAATCTGCGTAATTAGCGGGTAATAATGCTTTTTTCTTTGCCCGCGAATGACGCTAATTTTCGCTAATACTTTTTTGTCATCGAATGAAACATTTTATTTCTTTGTCATCGAATTAAACTAATTAAACTAATTCTTTTTTATCCTAAAATGTGTAAATTAAATGACTATATTTTATTTCATCTATACACGGAAAAGTCTTATTTGATTCAGACTTTCTTCACCGAAGTTTACCAGTATTCCTAGTTTGAGTTTTGTTGCTTTCAGATAGTTAATTGCCTGTGACTGATGGGTTTATGCTAATTCTGATAATGCTTTTGTTTCAACAATAATTTTATCGTAACAAATAAAATCAGCATTGTATTTTTTTGATAAGATAATTCCTTTATATTCAATATTAAGTTCAGCTTCACGAATATAAGGGATGCCTCGTTTTTCAAATTCAATAGCCAATGCTTCCTGATAAACGGCTTCTAAGAATCCACAACCTAATGTGTTATGCACTTCCATGCAAGCACCAATTATTTTATAGCTCTCATCTTTATAAAGTAACATATATTATTAATTTTATGGCTCATCGAATTAAACTAATTCTTTTCCTTTTATTCGTATAATTAGATTAATTAGATGATAAATATTTTTTCTCTTCTGATGAAACTTTTTTTTCTTTGTCATCGAATTAAACTAATTTTTTTCTTTTTATTCGCGTTAATCCGCGGAATTAGCGGGTAATCTTTTTTAATTTTATTCTGCGAATGTTTTTTTTGCCCGCAAATGACGCTAATTTTCGCTAATTATACTTTTTTTTCTTTTTCCACAAATTTCACTGATTTTCACAAATTTCTCAAATAGTATTTTTATCTTTGCGACCCTCTGCGGTTGTTTTTTCACGCAAAGACACTAAGAACGTTAAGGTTTTATTTGTGTTTTCAGCGATTCTTTCTTTTTAAAATTTATAAATTAGTTTTCAAATAAATTTTTACTGATTTTGTAATTTCTTTTTTCACCAGATTCCATTTCAACTCTTTATTTTTAAGCATAACAGGCCAATCTGATAAATCAACATCATTAAACCAAATCATACTTTTCAGAACATTTACTTCATTTTGAAGGGTATATTTTTTTTTGTAAAAACTAAGCCTCGCTTCTATAGTAAAAGTTCCCAGAAGAAAATAAATATCTATAAAATCTTTAACTCTTTGTCCATTTACAGAAATTGCATTTAACTTCATTGCAATTATATCCTCAACAGATAACATTGAAATACCTTCTATATGTAAAGGCTTTTTTACATAAGGATAACGATGAGCCAAAATGTCAAGCTTTATATTAGAAACACTACCTTTGAGTGTATTATTTGCAGAATAGAATAGATTAAATTGAAAATCATGTGTTAAATTTTCGAGCAGTTGCTGAGTTTCGAAGCTGAAATTTGAAAATAAATCAATATCTATTGAATTCCGATGTCCTATATTTAATGCAAGAGCAGTTCCTCCAACCAAATGGAAACCATGAAGGTAATCTTTATCTTGTAGCTTTTTAATTAACTCCAGTGTTGATGGCTCAACTGCTTGTTTCTGTAGCATTTAAATTTTTTCTTAGGAATATTGAAAATGATTGAAAAGAACTGTAACGTCTTATTATCAATGTAATTCAGATTGCAAAGCTCACTAATTACTTCAGTTTTTCCATAAACATTCAGTAACAATTTAATTTCTTTCAGATTACCCAAAGAACAAACCCTTTCAATTATAAGCCGTTTCGACTTAATATCATCCATTTCAGCTATGTTAACATCCCAGAAATAGATTGGATTTATTTGTTGGTTAATAGTTATCATGGATAGTAAAATAGATTAAATGTTCAGGTTTACGAATAAGGTGTTTGAACCTGGAACGGTAAAAGGTTCAAGTGGTTCAAGGTTCATGACGGAAAATGTAGTGGTTGAACTATTTGAACTATTTAAACATGGAACAGTTAAAAGGTTCAAAGGTTCAAGGTTCAAAACGGCAAATATTGTGGTTGAACTATTTGAACTATTTAAACATGAAACAGTAAAAGGTTCAAAGGTTCAAGGTTCAAAACGGCAAATATTGTGGTTGAACTATTTGAACTATTTAAACATG
>CAIZXK010000363.1 GCA_903936865.1 uncultured Bacteroidales bacterium
CTATTCTATTTGCTTTACAGTTACTACACCACCCAACCCGGCTTTCCGGCCTTTTTCAGATTCTATCAGCACATTGATTGTACGTATATTTTTGCCGGCAGCTATCTTTACAATCATCGTAGCTGCCTCTTCCGAAGCTTTGGTTGCTGCCAGCTCGTTATCAATCCAAACTTCTGCTTTTCCGCTAACATCCCTTAGTTCAAGTATTGCTCCATTCTTTTGCATTCCTTTATAGGGCTTAAACGTTGAACGGAAAACCAGGTATCCTGATTTGGTAAAATCCTGTAATTCGCCGGCTTTTACTGTTGTCCACGAATTCATATCATTATCGGGAATTATGTGGGTTGGGTCGGGACGGTTTACACTTTTGGGAGAAACTTTCCATTTGTCAATAATCAAGGTCTGAAGCAAAACAGCAACAGAAGGAACTGCATTTTTGGGTTTTACTTCTATGGTGAGCGTTGCAGGGTTTAAACCTGGCGAAGTGGCAGTGAGTAAAATAGGAGACTTCCCATTTTCTGTTGTTTGTAAGGTAAGCTGTGCCAATCCGTTAAAAAAACTTCTTTTCGTTCCTTTTTCTGCTTCGTGCGAATTAGGATCCCCATTTGCCAGACCGATAATACGTCCTGAACCTTTTATATCAAATTGAATGGGTAAGTTTGCCACAGGTAGTTGCCTGCCTTTTGCATCTACCACTCTAACGGTTACCGGCATAGCATCCCAGCCATCACCATCCATACTAACCCGATCGGGTATTAACTCAATACCAACGGCTTCTCCAGTAGTTTCTACCTTAAACCTTGCTATTTCCCTTCCCTCTTTATATCCGATTGCTTCCAATTCACCGGGCTTATACGGAACATACCATGTCAGCATTTCGTAGCTATCTACCCGTTTTTCGGAAATCAATTTTCCATTAAGCAGGAGTTTTACTGATTCTGCATTGCTAAAAGCCATAACTTTAATCGGTTTGCCAACAGAATCTGCTGGCCAGTTCCAATGGGGAATCAGATGCAACACCGGTTTATCATCAACAGCTACCCATTGTGACTGATGCAGATAAAATGCTGATTTGGGAAAACCGCACTGATCCATAATGCCAAAGTTAGAACCTGCAGTAGGCCAGGTATAAGGGGTTGGTTCGCCTCGATAATCGAAGCCAGTCCATATAAAGCAACCGGCCAGATAGGGTCTTGACGAAATTTCTTTCCATGCCTTCCGATGCGTGCTTCCCCAGTCGGGATGTTGGGTATCATAAGAATCGAGCGTATGCCTTGCAGTATCGGTAACATATTCTCCACGAACCATAAGCCCCGATACATCTTCTGAGCTGGTCATCGCCAGTGTGGGATTTGCCTTATGAAAACGATCGTAATCATTCATCTGATAATTAAAGCCAACGACATCCGCTGCCTGCGAAACATTTATTTTGCTGAACAAACCGCCGTTCATGGCTGCTGTAACCGGCCGGGTTTTATCTAATTTCCTTACTTCATTGCGCATACGACGTACCATTTCGTAACCGGTTTCGCTTCCCTGCATGGGTTCTTCGTTAAATACCGACCAGAGTATAATGCTGGGGTGATTTCTGTCGCGGCGTATCAGCCATTGCAGCTGTCGGATGTATTCAGGACTTGAGTTGAAGATGCGGTTTTCGTCCATCACCAGAATCCCTATGCGATCGCAGGCATCCAGAAATTCGGCCGAAGGAGGATTGTGAGCACAGCGATAGGCATTGGCACCCATTTCTTTCAACTTTCGCAGCCTGAAATCCCATATAGAATTGGGCACAGCAACTCCAACACCTGCAGCATCCTGATGATTGCATACACCCTTTAACTTTAAAGGTTTATCATTAAAAAAGAAACCCGAATCGGCTGTAAATCTAAAGCTGCGGAACCCACAATTGGTATAAACTTCATCATAAATGCTATTATTCTTCTTAATAATGGTTTTTAGCTGATACAATACAGGATTATCAACCGACCAAAGATCGGGATTTCTGACTGTCAGCAAAAGTGCAGCCACTGTTCGGTCCAATGGATTTATACTGGAATGGCTTGTTGATTTAACTAAAGTATTTCCGGCATTATCCATCAGACTCATTTCAACTTCAATATCTTCAGTTGTCTTTCCCGAATTTTCGATGGTAACTTCCGCCGGTAGTTGCCAGGTATCATCACTATTTCTGACAGGCAGCGCATAAACTCCATCCGTAACAATATGTACAGGCGAACGCTTTACCAGCCAGGTATGCCTGTATATTCCGGCACCCTCATACCACCAGCCTTCCTGAGCATCCGCATCAACACGTATGGCAATATAATTCTGTTCATCGCCATAGTTAAGCATTGGCGTTATGTCAATATAAAAAGAAGTATAGCCGCACCAGTTGCGATGAACGATGGTTCCGTTAAACCAAACCTTACAATGCGTTGCAACCCCATCAAACTGAAGTTCAAAATGCTTGCCCCTCTCCGAAGTATCTACTTTAAAACTACGTCTGTACCAGGCAATTCCACGCTGACGATACCCTTGCGAAAGGTTGGCATTCTGATCAAAAGGAGATTCAACAGCCCAATCGTGAGGCAGATCGAGTAAACGCCAATCGGTATCATCAAATTCGGGAGAAGCTGCACCCCAGGCTCTTCCGGCTTTAGCATTGGTATATGAAATTCCATGTCCTTTAATTTCAGGAAAAGGTATATCACCCAAATAAAAACGCCAGCCTTTATCGAGAGAAAGCCTTTTGTAATTAGTTGAATTCTCGCTTTTAACATTAGTATTCTGGGAGATTGATGTAAAGGTGATGCCTGATAAAATAAGAATAAATAAAAAGATACCTATGGTTTTTTTCATTGTAGGGAATATATAGTTGTGAATACTTCCAATGTATTTAACGGGACTTCTACTAATTGCTTTTTCTTCGTTGAACTTCAATTTTTAAAATCAGCATTTACATAAGTAAACTGTGGTTTTAAAAATCTTGTTCGCCTCAAAAAATCTAATTTTTAGAATCCCTTTTAAATTCGTTACGATAAGTGTGTAAAATTATAAAAAAATCTTTTAGAGAAATATAAAATGTAAAAACAAATAATTTCCTTTCAAAAATAACCTTATGAATTTATCATAACTAAGTCTACAATCCGCATTTATCAGCATTTCCCATAGGGATCAGCGTCATCCGCGTTCCAAAAAATAAAAAGATTAATATTGCTAAAAATTGATGAAATCAAATTTGCAATTTACATTTTCTGTTTACACAAAATAATTTATACTCTCAAAAACATAGTTAGCATAGGCATTTACATACATTATTTACACTTTAATTCCAAACAAAATCCCTTTATCTTTGTATCTTACATAACAAACTTAAACTTTAAACCTACACCATGATTTTTTATTTGGTTTTCTTTAGTATTTATTTACTCGGCAATTACTATATTTTCATCAGAGGCTGGCAGGCAATCCCCGAAAATATGCCCGTCAGAGTTATTTATTTCCTTTTGTTCTGGATGGTTTCGCTTAGTTTTATAATATCAAAACTTACAGGCAAACAAGCATGGTTCGATCTGCATAAAATCACAACCTGGATAGGATCTTACTGGCTTGCAGCTGCATTGTATTTCTTTCTGGTAGTAATTCTGTTCGACATAATCAGGCTCTTTAATAGCTTTCTTCATTTTTTGCCGTTGGCCGCAAGTCCTGTTTATCTCAATTTGAAATTATACTCCCTTATCTTTGTTGTATTAACAGTTATATCACTGCTTTTTACAGGAAATTATACAGCCCGTCGTCCTGAAATTAAAACGCTGAACATAAGCATATCAAAAAAGGCAGAGAACTATTCAACTTTAAAAATAGCAATGGTATCCGATATACATCTTGGAACCCTTGTTTATGAAAAATATCTTACGAAGCTTGTACAAACCATTAACAATCAAAACCCTGATATCGTTTTACTTGTTGGTGATATTCTGGACGAGGAATTGTCGCCTGTTGTAAGAAATGATATCGGCAAACCATTAAAATTGCTGAATGCTCAATTGGGAGTATGGGCTGTTCCCGGAAACCACGAACATATCGGAAACATTCACAGAGCAACAAAATACATTAAATCCTTAGGTATTAATTTATTGTCGGATTCTACAGTAGTCATCAACAATAGTTTTTATCTGATTGGCCGCGACGACAGGGATGCAAGCCGCTTTGGAAATCCCAAACGCAAACCATTAAATGAAATCATGCAAAATGTTGACCCGTCATTACCATTGATATTAATGGATCATCAGCCATTTAACCTGAATGATGCCATACAAAACAATATCGATTTACAACTGTCGGGACACACGCACAACGGGCAGTTCTTCCCATTCAATCTGATTACCTCTAAAATATTCGAGCTAAGCTATGGATATTTGCAAAAAGGAAAAACACATTTTTATGTTTCTTCCGGCTTTGGTTTCTGGGGTCCTCCGCTAAGAATA
>CAIZXK010000364.1 GCA_903936865.1 uncultured Bacteroidales bacterium
AGATATCACACAAAAGGCTAATTATGAATGCTTTGACATTAAATATTTATAATAGGATTTTTTTTAATAGAACTCTTTTAAAAGTAAATAAGGGAGATTCCTCTTTTTATTTATTGAGAAGTTCAGTTAATTAAAAGTTTGTAAATTTATGTTTTTTTGAAGTAAAATTACAAGCTAATTCTGTGAATTCCTTTAGTATATTCTTTAAAAATAATATCTGTTAAAAGCTTGTAACCTCTATTATCATTAACAAAATCAATTGGATTGGTATCGATTATAAGAATTTTGGTTTCAGGTAAATGCTTAATATATTCAAAATATCCAGCTTGTATTTTTTCGAGATATTCAGATTTAATATCTTGCTCGTAACTTCTGCCACGATGCTTGATATTATTCTTTAAGCGATCGATAGTTACATAAAGATAAACAAGCAATTCGGGTTTTGGTAATGTTGGATTTATAATATTAAATAATTTGGTATAAAGCGAATATTCATCTGATTGTAAATTGTTTTGAGCAAAAATTAAAGATTTATCAATAAAGTAATCGGCTATTACAAAATCCTTAAAAAGGTCTTGTGTAATAAGTTGTGTTTTAAGTTGCTGATACCTTTCTGCTAAAAAAGAGAGTTCAAGAGGGAAAGCATATTTGTCGGGATCTTTATAAAACTTTGGTAAAAAGGAGTTTTCCTCAAATTGTTCTAAAATTAGTTTTGCATTATATTCTTCTGCTATCATTGTTGCGAGCGAAGTTTTTCCTGCCCCTATATTTCCTTCAATTACAATGTAGTTATAATGTATCATTTATATATTAAAAGTATATTTAGTTATTTCTGAATTATCATTGCATTCATTTAATAAATCTGAAATAGTTTTGTTGAATGCCGGATGTATCAATTCTGCTGCAATTTCTTTAAGTGGTTCAAGCGTAAAGCGTCTTTCCTGCAATAAGGGATGTGGTATCCTTAATTTGTCCTCATTAATAATTTCATCATTATAGAATAAGATGTCAATATCTATTAATCTGGATGTGTAGCTTGCTGAATTATTGCGGGTTCTACCCAAAAGTAATTCAATATTCAAAAGATTTTCCAATAATTCATCAGCTGTCATTGCAGTTTCTATTTGAATTACCTGATTAATAAATAGATTGCTATCGTTAAAACCCCAGGGTGCAGATTCGTAAAGGGAAGAATGTTTAATAATTTTGCCACAAGCAGAATGTATAAGTTCAGATGCTTTAGCTATAACTATTTCTCTGTCACCCATATTTCCACCTAAAAGCAAGTAAGCTGTATTCATTTTCCTGTATTACAATTTTAGCTGTAAAATTAGAAAATAAAATCTGTTTTGAAAATAAAAAACATGTTGAATCGTATAAAAAAATCTTTTCTCAATGCAATATTTAGTATCACATTTTGAGAAAGCAATTCATACTGAATACTGCCGTCCTGATTAGGTGTCCTGTTTTCAAATAGGAAAAATACGCTTGTGTAAATACTTTATTTGAAAATATGGATTCAGCCTTTGTATATTTTCCAAAAAGCCTCCCATAACTATCAAAGAACAAACTGCTACCATTATAATACTTCTATATTCTCAGCTGCAAAGCAAACAGCAATATAATAACTATTAACCAATAATTTATACTATAATTCTGCCAGCAATTGCTTCAGTTTAATTTCAGCAATTTTCATATTAAATTTAATATTAATCAAGCGGGTACAGGATTGCACATAATTTTCTTGTGCCTGATGTACTTCCAATGTATTAGTTTGACCCAACTTCATTCTCTGCATGCTGATTTCGAGCATTTCTTTTGTAAATTCATTATTGGTAACTTCTATTTGCAGTAAACGTTGTTGATTTTCATAATTTACAATATTATTTTTCAACTCTTTTTTAATCTGGAGTTTAGTATTTTCAAAAACAAATTCAGCAGATTGAACATCTAATTTGGCAATGGAAATTTTTCTGTTAATATTTCCCGATTGAAAAAGAGGAATTGAAACAGAAGCACCTAACTGAGGACCAATCGTCTGGCTTTTTAATATATTCCCATCTGAATTATCTGTATGAGATAAAAAATAACCAGCATTAAAGTTGAGAAGAGGATATCTCAATCTGCTAAATTCATTCAAACTCAATCTGGCGATATCAATCTGTTTCTGAAGCAATAAAATCGAGGTATTAGTAACATTCAGTTTTGCATTCAATTCATTTTTATCAATTGAATAATTAATTGGAATGGAATCGCTTACTTCAAAAAAATTATCAATAGTTGTTCCCATTAACAGATTCAAATTCTTTTTGGCTGCATCAATAACAAATTCCTGATTAATGGAGTTTCCTAAATATACATTCAAATCAATTTTAGCCTGTAGTAGATTGGTTTTCAGCAACGAGCCCTCATTATAAGAAATCTGGAGAATCTTAACCAGCTCTGTATTATAATTAATGATTTCCCTGATTGAAATTAACTGCTGCTTTAATCGAACAACCTCATAATAAGCTGAAATAACGTCATATTGCGTTTGCAAAACTTTATCTTTGAACTGTATTTCACCCAATGCTTCAATTTCGTTTAATTTATTTTTGGTTATAAACATTTTACCCCCATCAAATAAAGTCCAGGAAAGTTCGGTTCCAACATTATAAGATGTTGAAGATAAACCCGTATAGCTGGTTTCGCTACCATTTGAGTAGGATTGATCAACATTATTCAATTCATAGCTACCGTTACCAATTATTGTAACATTAGGCAACATACCTGCATTACCAATTGTATTGTTGTTTTTTGAAATAGCAGCATCATTACGTGCAACCAATATACCATAATTATTTTTCAATGCAATCTTAACGGCATCTTCTACAGTCAATAAAGTTTGAGCCTCCAGCATTGAAAATAAAGTTAAAAAGAATATTATAAAAAATGATTTCATAAGAATACTATTTAGTAATTGTGTTGTTTTTTAATATTTTTACCAGAGAAAACGATATAGGTCACCGGAATAATAAATAAGGTCAGAATCAAAGCAAAAAGCAACCCACCAACAACAACAATACCGAGGGAAACTCTGCTTTGAGCTCCTGAACCTAAGGCAAAAGCAATAGGAAGAGCTCCACAGATTGTAGCTAAGGAGGTCATTAAAATTGGACGAAAACGAGCTGAAGCCGCTTCAAATGCTGCCACTCTTTTTGTAAGTCCGCTTTTGCGCTTTTGATTGGCAAATTCAACAATTAAAATTCCATTTTTCGTAACAATTCCGATAAGAAGTATCATACCGATTTCGGAAAAAATATTTAAAGTTTGTCCGAATATCCATAACGATAACAATGCACCTGTAATAGCCATTGGTACTGTGAGCATTATTATGAATGGATCGCGGAAACTCTCGAACTGTGCTGCGAGAATTAAATAAATCATTAGTAATGCAAGTACAAGTGAAAATGAAATATTTGATTTACTTTCAGCAAAATCTCTTGAAGAACCTGCAAGATCGGTACTAAACGATTCATCAAGCAAGTTGGATGCAATACGTTGCATTTCATCAAGTCCTTCACCAATTGTTTTTCCGGGTGCAAGATTTGCTGAAACTATTGCTGATTTATAACGGTTATAATGATATAATGTCGGCGGATTACTGTTCTCTTCCATTTTCACAAGATTATCTAATTGTATCATTTTCCCGGCATTATTTCTAACATATAAAGATGAAATATCAGCAGGACTATTTCTGTTTTCTCTATCAACCTGTGCTATAATAAAATATTGTTTATTATTTCGTAAGAAATATCCAATTCGCCCTCCACTATAAGCATAATTCAAGGCATCGGAAACATCCTTAACACTTACACCCAAACTACTGGCTTTTAGTCGATCAACAGTAATATTCATTTCGGGTTTGTTAAATTTCAAATTAACATCCACATTACTGAATAATGAACTGCTTTGAGCTTCATCCAGAAATTTGGGAAGTACTTGTTTTAATTTATTAAAATCGAGATTCTGAATAACAAATTGAACAGGCAACCCACCAAAAGAAGAAGTTGAAACAGTTGCTTCCTGAATGGCTATGATTTTCGCATCAGGAATACTTTTATACATTTTTGACAATTTTTCATAAATCTGCTGCTGTGTTTTTTCCCGTTCGCTTGGATCTGATAAAAAAGTATTTACAAAACCAGTATTTGCATTGGCTCCCATTCCTCCCATTCCTCCATATCTGGCAAGTATAAAACGAGCTTCAGGTATCGAATCCATTTGTTTTCGTGCAATTAAATCCAACGTTTTTTGGGTTGTACTGAATTCTGTTCCTTCGGGCATTGTAATTACAGAACGTAAAAAACTACGATCTTCAAATGGTGCAAGCTCAGATTTTAATTGTTTTAACAAAATAAAAATAAATAAAACACATACAATAAGAATAGCAAATGAAATCCATTTTCTGATAATAAAAAAGCTTAAAACTCTTCTGTATCCATTTTCCAGATTTATATAAAATTTTTCGGTTGACAGATAAAACTTCGAATGATGTGAAGATGAACCTCCTAAAAAAACATTTAAAACCGGAGTCAGTGTGAGTGAAACCAACGCAGAAATAAGAACTGCTGAAGCTACAACAACACCAAACTCCCTGAACAATCTACCGGTGAATCCCTGCAGGAATACAACAGGAATAAATACAATTGCCAGTGTGAGTGATGTGGAAATAACTGCAAAAAATATTTCACGGGTTCCTTCAAAAGCAGCCTGCCATTTATCCATTCCTTTTTCAATACGCTTAAAGATATTTTCGGTAACAACAATTCCATCGTCCACTACCAAACCAGTTGCCAAAACAATGCCAAGCAAGGTAAGAACATTTACTGAATAATCTAAAATATACATGATAAAGAATGTTCCGATCAGCGAAACCGGAATATCAATCAAAGGCCTGAGGGCAATAATCCAATTTCTGAAAAACAGAAAGATTATCAAAACTACAAGAAATATTGCAATTGCCAACGTTTCTAATACATCGTTAACAGATTGTCTGACGAAAATGGATTTATCGCGTCCTATATCCAAAGTTACACCTTTTGGTAGAATTTTATTAATCTGATCAAGCCGCTTATAAAATTCATCTGAAATTTCAATACTGTTTGCTCCCGGCAAAGGTATTAATGCCATTACAACCCCATTAGCACCATTTATACTGGCACCAGATTCCTCATTCTGTGGACCAAGCACAGCTTCTCCAATATCACTAAACCGAATTACCTGATTATTTATTTGCCTTATAATAAGATTGTTAAAATCTTCTTCCGTGGTAAGTCTTCCATAAGTCTTTACAATAAGTTCTGTTGAATTACCTCTTATTTTTCCACCTGGCATTTCTACATTTTCTTTGGCAAGAGCTATACCAATATCAGAAGCTGTTATTGACATAGCAGCCATTTTATCAGGATTAAGCCATAGTCGCATAGCAGGTTTTTGTTGTCCGTAAATAACAACTGAACTTATTCCAGGTATGGTCTGAAATCTTTCAAGTAATACATTTTCAGCATAATCACTTAATTCTATAGCATTCATTGAACTACTTCTAGCTATCAGCATAATAATAGGATCACTATTGGCATCCGATTTTGTTACAGTTGGTTGTGCATCAATATCCTGTGGAAGATTTTTTACAGCCTGAGATACTTTATCCCTAACATCATTTGCAGCTTTTTCCAAGTCTGCATCTAAATTAAATTCAACCGTAATATTGCTTGTTCCAATAGACGAAGAGGAAGAAATGGATTTAACACCTTCAATGCCATTGATTGATTTTTCGAGAGGTTCGGTAATCTGAGATTCTATTATTTCAGAATTAGCACCGGTATAAGTTGTTTGCACATTTATAACAGGTGGATCTATAGCAGGATAAAGTCTTACTCCCAAAAAATTGTATCCAACAATTCCCAGCAGTATAATTGTTAAACTAAGTACAATTGAGCCTATCGGGCGTTTTAATGCAATATCCGAAATTATCATAATTTATAAGTCTTTACATTTGCAAATGATAATTTAGCGTCTTCTTTCAAGAACAACAACCCATTTGTCACTATAGTATCGCCGGGATTCAACCCATCAATAATTTCAATATCTGAAGCTTTTCTAATCCCTGTTCGAATTTGAACAAAATGTGCTTTGCCATTTTTAGCAATGATAACACTTTTGTTTCTTTCTTTGGGAATAATTGCCTGAGTAGGAATGAGTATGGCATTTCGGTTTTCGCCAAGTGCAAGCTGAACATTTGCAAAACTTCCGGGAATTAATTTATCGGATTTGCTGTTTATCAAAGCTCTGACTTTCAAGTTTCGGGTAGTTGCATCAATTCCACCTTCAGTTGCAATTACGGTTGCTTCGTACAAATTATCATTCCCATGAACTGTAAATTTTACTTTTAGACCTGATTTTATTTCACTGCTATATTTTTCAGGTATGCTGAAATCCAATTTCAATTTATCTTCCATTCGAATGGTAGCCAATACAGAAGCATTGAAAACATAAGCTCCCACACTTATATTTCGCAAACCAATTGTTCCGTCGAACGGTGCCAATATTTCAGTTTTACGAATCATACTTTTTTGTACTTCAATTTCAGCTTTTATTGAATTTAGCTGTAAATAAGTCTGATCAAAATCTGATTGACTAATTCCACTTGCCTTTAAAAGTTCCGATTGACGTTTATAGATTCTTTCCTGAATTTCCAACTGAGTTTGCATTTTTTTCAGATTTGCCTGCAAATCATCATCAAAAAGTTTTACTAGCAATGTGCCTTTTTTAACATAGTTGCCTTCAGGTAAATTCATTTGAATCACCCTGCCTGCTATTTCATTCATCAAAGCAACCTCTTCGAATGGCAATATAGAGCCGGAAACCGAAATTTCGTTAATAAGCAATGAATGACTTACAATAAATCCATCAACTTTTATCTGAGATTTGTCCTTTGATTTTTTATCTTTACTTTCCGCTTTATTTGAATTGCAACCCAATAAGATAAACGCAGTAATCAAACCTAAAAAAGGAATACAGATTATATTTTTTTTCATGTTTTATTATTTTCTTTTTTATAATATAATATCAATGTTATTCTCCTACAAAGTTAATTTTTTATTAAACACAAAGCTTATAAACATTATAATTTTTAATGAATTAATATTAAAAATTTACTAAGCAATGTGTTTTAGTAGATTTTTTTTAAAAAAAACTCATTTTAAATATTGTAAACTTATAAATACTGTATTTATTAATGATAAGAAAAATAGTAACCATTTTAGTTATTGTAAATGAAGATTTTAAAAATGAAGTTTAACAAAAAAAAAGCAATTTTTAGAAGTTCCGTAAATTTATTTATTTCTCATACTGTATTATTCTAATCAGAAAGATGTTGTAGCTTCGGTAACATAAATGAACTGGATGATTTTAAAAGCTTCTTTTGTATTAAAAGAATAAACAAGCTAACTAAATATTTATTTGCAGATTATGATAAAAAAAATTAATTTTACATCAAAATTATATTCAATATTACTATGAAAAAAACCAACACTTACTTTTCGAAAATATTTAGTTTTCTTTTAATAATCACATTATATAATCAGGCTAATGCACAGTTTTTGCCAAAAGGGCTAACATCTGAGGAAAAATTAATGATGAAGGATTACTATTTCAATAATCAAAATAATACGAAAGGATATAATTATCCTCCGGTTTCCAAAGTACGTTCAGCAGCTGAATGGGAAGAAATAGACGGACTTATTATTACATGGACAAGCTATACCAGTGTATTAACTCAGATTGTAAAGAAAGCAGTAAATGAATGCAAAGTTTACATTGTTTGTTCCGATTCAACGGCTGTAAAAGGTATTTTAAATAATTCAGGTGTTTACTCAAATAATATTAAATATGTGATTGCTCCTTACAATTCGGTATGGGTTAGGGATTATAGTGCCAATAATGTATATACCAACGAAGTAGATTCGTTATTACTTGTTGACTGGACTTATAATCGCCCTCGCCCGAAAGATGATACACTAGCAAGAACGATGTCAAAAATTACCGGACTTCCATTATATGAAATTAATCAAATTCCTAATAAAATAGTAGCTACCGGTGGCAATTTTATGAGTGATGGATTGGGAACTGCCTTTTCATCAAAATTAATACTAAACGAGAATGCAACGGGAGGTGGTTATAATCAGAATCTTACCGAATCTGACATAGATACACTTGCAAAAAAATATTTAGGTATTGACAGATACATTAAATTCAATAATCTGCCTTATGATGGCATTCATCATATTGATATGCACATGAAACTTTTGGATGAAGAAACAATCCTTATAGGGCAATATCCAACAGGAACCGCTGATGGTCCACAGATTGAAGCTAATTTACAATATTTGCTTGCAACCCATAATTCCGTCTTTGGAACACCTTATAAAGTTATCCGTATGCCAATGCCTCCTGAATCAGGAACTACTAATTATCCACCAAATTCTGATTATTTAACTTACACCAACGGTGTTTTCGTTAATAAAACTTTTTTATATCCAACATATTATGCTCAATATGATAGCATTGCACAACGTATTTACGAACAAGCCCTGCCTGGTTATAACGTAGTAGGAATCAACTGTAATTCAACCATTTCGGCAAGTGGAGCAATTCATTGTATCACCCATTGTATAGCTTCAAGCGATCCATTACTTATTGTTCATCAACCGATTGCGGATACAATAAATGGATTTTCACAACCTTATGCTGAAATAAAAGTTTATATTAAACATCGTTCGGGAATTGAGCAGGCAAAACTCTTTTATTCAATCCCCGGAATGTTATCAGATTCTGTTATTATGCAACCAATTTCAGGTCAACCTGATTATTATTCAGCAAATTTACCATTTCTGATGCCAACTAAAGGCATATATTTCCCTTATGAATATTATATAACTGCAAAAGCCAATTCAGGAAAAGCACAAAAAAGACCGATTACTGCTCCTGCTGGGTTTTATAAATTTGTTGTTAATACTCCTGGAAGTATTGATGAGATATCAGAAAATAATATTTTAAATCTAGGAGATATTTATCCTAATCCTGCATCTGCAATTACCTGTATCCCTGTTGAATGCAAAAAAGAAATAAATGCTGCTATTGAACTGTATGATATAATTGGTAAAAAAATAAAAACGATTTATGATGGAAATATTCCTGCAGGAAATAGAAATTTCTTTATAAATGCAACAGAATATTCCAAAGGTGTATATTTTGTTAAAATAAATACTAAAAACCAAATCGTGACACAAAAACTAACTATTAAATAGGCTAAGTTTATTATTTTAAATGTTATGTCAAAAATCAACAAACCTAAATCAACGGTAAAAACAATTCCAAAATCTGAGTTTTGGAAAAACAAATACCTTCCTTGCTTTTATATTTTGTTTATAATGGTAATCTATGGAAATACTTTTAATCATGGTTTTGTGCTTGATGATGACATTGTTTACAAAAAAAATGAATTTGTATTAAAAGGTTTTAATGGTATCGGTGATATTTTTTCTCATGGGTTTTTATATGGTTTCAACAAAGAGAACGACCAATCATACCGCCCACTTACATTAACAAGTTTTGCAATAGAAAATCAGTTTTTTAATGGAAGCAGTAAAGCCAGTCATTTTATTCATGTTTTATTATATACTCTGGCATGTTTTATTTTACTGAAACTACTTTTGGAAATCTTTAATAAAACTCCATTATTAGCTTATTTAATCGCTTTGATTTTTGCATCGCATCCCATACATACTGAAGTTGTTGCAAATATTAAATCAAGAGACGAACTCCTTTCTTTCCTATTTGCGGTTCTCTGTTTATTTTATCTTTTTAAGTATTTAAATACCAGCAATATCAGTAAACTATTTTTTTCAATTACAGCTTTTATCCTTGCCCTTTTGTCAAAGGAAAACTCACTCCCGTTAATTGCTGTTATTCCTGTTTTTATTTATGTTTTTACTGAAAAAAAAATAAAGATAAATATAATGATATCAACAATATTTGTAATAATATCTGTTTTTTATATTGTTTTGCGTATGTCTATTTTATCCACTATGGGTTTTGTAAAAGATATGGATATAATCAACAATGCATTAATGGCAACAACAAATAAGGCAGATGAACTAGCAACCATATTCTATATATTAGCTAATTATCTGAAATTATTAATAATCCCTTATCCCCTATCCTTTGATTATTCTTATAACTATTTTCCAATTGTTTCATGGACAAATATTGTTTCAATTTTTTCATTATTAATCTATTTGGGGATAGGTGTATTTGCAGTTTTAAGAATTAGGAAAAAACAAGCTGATGGTTTTGGTTTATTTTCCTTTTTAGCTCTTTTCTCTATTTCCACAAATATTTTTGTAAAAATTGGAACTACCTTAGGAGAACGCTTACTTTTTACTCCTTCTCTTGGTTTTATAATAGCTGTTATGTATTTTTTATGGCAAAAATTTGGCACAGGAAAAGCTAAAACAAATTTAGCTATAATCTCATTTTCAATTATTTTAATATTTTCTTTTCTTACTTACCAACGAAATAAAGATTGGAAAAGCAATCTTACATTATTTGAATCTTCTTTAGATTCTTTTTCAAATAGTGCAAGGGTTCAGAGTGCAGTTGCTTCAGAGTACAGAGCTATAGCTGAAATGTCAAATGATGTAACGGTGAAAAGTAAATATTTTGAAAAAGCAATAGATCATTACCAGAAAGCAATAGATATCTATCCAAAATATAAAGATGCATTTTATAACATGGGAGTTTCATATCAATCATTGGGAATGAATGACATGGCAGTAAAAGCTTATAAAAATACTTTGAAAATCTATAAAGAGGATGTTAATTCACTTAATAATTTAGGGTCAATTTATTTTAATGACAATCAACTGGATACTGCCATGAAATTTTTTATGACAGCATATCAGATAGATTCATTAAATCCCAATATTTTGGGAAACATTGGAAGCTACTATCATAACAAAGGAAATTATAAGGAAGCTATCAATTTTTATGAAAAGTCACTTACATATAACAATAATAGCAAAAATATTATTACGTATATGATAATGGCATGCAAATCAATAAATGATACGATTCGATTAAAAAAATATGAATCGATGCAATAGGTTCGCTTTAGTTGGTCTTTTTTAGAATTGATTTTAAGATTAGCTGTAATTTTATTCTTCCTGAAAAGCAACAGTCAATATTGTATTGGCTACAACTGTCATTGTTGTCTTATCAATATTACTCATATCATCTTTCATGGTATGCCAGTAAGGAAAAAATCCAGAAACGGTAGTTGGATCATGATGTACAATATCTATCGTTGGTATTTTTGCATATTTGTTAACATACAAATGATCATCAATTAACCCTCCCGTTTTTTCTGTTGAAAAGTAATTAGCATATCCCAGATTAGCAGCAGTTTCCCATACCATTTTCATAATATCAGGAGCATAATACATTGAAGTATTTTCCATAGTAAAGACAGCATTTTTTGCAGCAGCCATGTCAAGCAAAATTCCGTATTTGGCTTTATATCCCTGTTTGTGAGGATTACGTGCCCAATACTGTGAACCCAAACACCAGTTATCTTCAGTTGTAACGGTTTCACCTTTGGGTTCACCATAATCTTCCAGATCAAACATTATTAAATCAACACCTACATTCGGTTGATTAGTACTAAATAAACGGGCAATTTCCATAAGAATTCCAACTCCCGAAGCTCCATCATTTGCTCCCGGAATAGGTTTTCTATGGTTCTTTTCATCCGGATCATAATCGGCATAAGGTCTTGAATCCCAATGCGAAGAAAAGAATATGCGATTATTGGTTTCAGGTTTAAAGGAAGCAATAATATTTTTTCCTTTCAATAAAGTTCCGTTCCAAGCAGTTGCCTGAAATTCTTGAACAACAACATCTTTACAATATCTTTTCAATACAGAGACTATATAATCGGCACATTGTTCATGTGGCTTCGTATTAGGTACTCTCGGTCCGAAAGACAATTGTTTTTCTGTAAAATAATACGCTGAATCAGCATTGAAAGCTGGAATTTCAACTTTTTTAACCACTTTATTTTCAGATTGAGTATCTTCAGGTTGTTGTGTTTTTTGTTTGCATGATACTAAAATAATAACAGTGGCAACTAAGTATAATATTCTTTTCATCATTGATTTCTTATTTATTCAATAGACCAGCTCGATCCTTCTTTTCCATCTTTAACAACAATTCCAAGCTTAATCAGTTCATCCCTGATTTTGTCGGAAGCAGCATAATCTTTATTAGTTTTTGCCAGTTGTCTCTGGTTTAATATCATTTGCATTAATCCATCAACCAATTCAAATTGAGTATTTTCAACTTCATTTTTCAAACCAAGAATTTCAAAAACAAAAGTATTGTAAAGATTTTTAAGTATTTCCAAATCAGAAGCTGTAATACTCTCTTTGCCATCATTAACACCGTTTATAATTCTAAGTCCTTCAAATAGATTAGCTATAACAATCGGACTGTTGAAATCATCGTTCATGGCATCGTAGCAATTACCTGATAATTTTGAAATATCATTGCTTGAAGTTGCAGAGGAGTTAAGCTTTTGAAGGGTTTCAACACCTTGCATAAGTCTTTTCAACCCTTTTTCGGCAGCCTGTAATGCTTCATTCGAGAAATCAAGTGTGCTGCGGTAATGTGCCTGAAGTATAAAAAACCGGATAGTCATCGGGCTATAAGCTTTTTCAAGTGAAGCATGGCTTCCAGAAAAGAATTCGTCAAGTGTGATAAAATTACCCAACGATTTGCCCATTTTTTGTCCATTAATGGTAATCATATTGTTGTGAAGCCAGTACTTGCATGGTTCGTTACCATTAGCAATCTGACTTTGAGCAATTTCCGATTCGTGATGAGGAAATAATAAGTCCATTCCTCCTCCATGAATATCAAAATGTTCGCCTAAATATTTTGCACTCATGGCTGAACATTCGGCATGCCAACCAGGAAAACCATCGCTCCAAGGTGAAGGCCAACGCATTATATGTTCGGGCTGTGCTTTTTTCCACAAGGCAAAATCGAATGAATTTTGTTTTTCATCCTGACCGTCAAGTATCCTTGTATTCGACAACAAATCATCTAAAACCCTACCCGATAACTTTCCATATTGATAGTTATCATTGTACTTTTTAACATCAAAATAAACAGAACCATTTGATAGATATGCAAAACCCTTTTCAAGTATTTTCTTTATCATTTCTATCTGTTCAATGATATGACCACTGGCTTTGGGCTCTATACTCGGCATTTTCACATTTAACTGATCCATATTTGCATGATACCGATCGGTGAAATATTGAACTACTTCCATAGGTTCGAGTTGTTCCAAACGTGCTTTTTTAGCAATCTTATCCTCACCTTCATCCGCATCATTTTCAAGATGACCAACATCAGTTATATTTCTAACATAGCGAACCTTATAGCCAATATGCTGCAGATATCTGAATATTAAATCGAAAGTGATTGCAGGGCGGGCATGACCTAAATGAGCATCACCATATACCGTCGGACCACAAACATACATCCCTGTAAAAGGTGGATTAATGGGTTCAAAAACTTCTTTCTTTCTACTTATCGTGTTGTAAATCTGCAATTTATTTTCCATAGTTATCTTATGCTTAAAAATAGTTTGCAAAATTAATAAAATTATATGAGTCTGTAATATATTTACTTAAATTACCTTGACCTTTAATAGAGAATTTATGATTAGTTAAAACCTTAAAAATCTTTTTTCTACGCTCAACATCAATTTTTTTAATATTTTCTTAAAAAAGCTAATTTCATAACCCAATACAAAAGACTTTATTGTAAAGTATTACAAATAATAATTCGCAAAACTTTGACAATGTTTTTCTTACAATAGCTTAATCAATTGTTTATCTATAGATTATGATATGAAATGTTACTATGTCAAAGTTCGTAATATTAGATGCTAAAAAACTGTTTAGCAGAGTATTGATAAATTAAAACTCAACTATTTCTTTTTATAAATCTCCACAAAGTCTTTAAGATATGTACATTGACCTATTGTTTGTTTATAAAAGGCAGTTTTCCTGTAGTCTTTGTATAAACTTGTAAAATATGGATTGTTAGTAAAATACTCACCCGGGTCATACTTGTCTTTGTCACCATTATAGTTATATAAAGTGCTTTGAGAAAGAAATGATTTGGATGCCAGCATGGTGCATCGGGCTTTAAACTCTTTATTATCTGAGCTGCTCATGGCCTTAATAAAGTATGTAAGAGCCTTTTTTGTATTATAGTAATCATTATTAGTTTTCAATGATTTATCCAGGTACTCTGTTTCCGATGTACTTCTGTTGTATTGCGAAATAGCCCATGAATTTCCATAATAACTAATGTTGTAATATGCATTTGCAAGCTGGTAGTAATAAGAAGTAGCGTTTGCCGGATCTGATTTCAGTAAATTCTCCAACTCAAACATGCGTTTGGCAAAACTAAGTTTTGTATAAATAACAGTGTCAGCTGATGTTTTAGCATGCGACTCACTGATAGTATCTCCAAAAGGATTGGCATCAATATAATTGCCTATATCATCTTTCCGGTCTTCTGGATTGATTGACAAAACAGAAACGGCATTCCCAAAATCGGATAATCTGATAAATTTGGTTCCGATAAGTTCAATTAAAGAACTGCGATCGATTCCCGAATGATTACATATAAAATTATCATACTCATTATTTCTCGGACTATCCATAAATTGTAATATAGCCAAAAGTTGATCGGTGCTGGTTTTACTATCCATAATTTTAAAGGTAGCCGAATTAAGAAAACTTTCGCTATAATAAGTTGTTGGATAATAGGATGCATCGAACTCACCAACACTCATACAAATCAAAGCTTTAATCATATCTCCCTGATGGGCATAACTGCGGCTTAAAACTTCTGTCATTAAAGTAGCATAAGCTCTGTCGGCAAAAATAAATTGTAAAGATGAAACTTCATCGTATCCTTCTGAATTATTTATCCCCTTTCTATAAGAAAAACCAGCTCTTAACGAATTAATGTAAGGAAAAATTATGGACTCTGTAGTTGCAGTAATCCGTTCGTTTTTAGTTATCTCAACCAAAATCTTAACTACATTATATTGAGTGTTAAGTTTGGTATTTAAGCTATTAACATCAATTTTATTAAGATAAATATCTGCAGCCTTAAAATCTTTTTGTAGATATGAAATATAGGCAAGTGCAATATTCCAGAGTGCAGGATTAGCTGTATTACCAGCATCCGCAATCTGAGCAACTCTTTGTTTGAGCAATCCAGCTGCATTAATTGCATCGGCAGTAAAAATAATATCATTGGCTATGTCGAGTTCTGACTCTTGAATGCTGGTCAGCTTTTCTTCAATCTTACTGATTTCCCTGATAAGTAATACTTCCAAATCCAATGATTTAGGTTCTAACTGGTATATTCTATTGATGTATAGAGTGTCGGGAAGAGGTGAATTAAAAGCCATCATGGAATAAAAAACTGCTTTCTCATGCTTATCAACACAGAAATTTAAAACAGAATCTTCATTGATATTACTAAAGAACCAAATGCTTTTATATGCCTCAAGCCGGTATTTCGGGCATTTATCAAAAACCTTTGAAAACAGATATACTGATAATGGCTGTTGGTTAACTTTAAGCAAAGCACCAGCTTTAAGTGATAAACACCAGTTATTTACATCTGATTTTACAGTTAATGGACTTATCAGAGAATCGTAAATAGAAATACATCTTTCATATTGTTGAGAATAATGTGCAAGCCGTTGTGCCTGAAATGCATATCTCAACTTAAGAAATTGATTTTGTGTATGCTTATATGCTATTAATCCATTATTCAGAAGTGTATCTACCTTTGAAATTTCTAAAGGTTTGTAATTCCATAAATCATCATAATTTATATTTACAAAAGGCTCACAACTCTTAGCATAAATTAAATAATTAATGGTTGTAATATCCTTTTTATTAATCAAATATTGAAGGAAAGTATTGCCCTTCAGCGTATCATCTATGAAAGGAATCCTGTTTGCTGATAAATCGCTTTTTATGTTTATAAGTTGCTTTGCCAACGTTTTGTAAACAATTTCTGAAATATCCTTTTCCTTTGCAAAACCCAATGTAAATGTTTTCCATTCAGCTATATTGGTTTGATTATCCGCTTCAAATGAATTGTCATCGAAAAGTGAATAATATGAATAATAAAACGGTCGAGTATTAGGAGCATCCGACAAAGCTTTATCAAATAATGAAATATTTGTACTGTCGGGATCATACCAAGGACCACAGGCAACAGTGTAAATACCAGCTGTAAGTATTGCTATAATGCAGATACTAATCGAAATGCGTATAAATTTTTTCTGCTTCATTATTTTTAAGTTTGTTAATTACTTTTTCGTCCAAGTGGAACAAAACAACTGAATAGTTTTTGTTATTTATAGTTGTTTTTTTTGAAAATTTTATTATTTCATCTATTTCAGAATCCTCTAAGCGGATTATTTCATTCTTGTCGATGTGGTATCCACTTATTTCAGTACGTTTTATAGCTTTGAAATAGTTGGGTTGGATTTCTTCAAAGTCTTGATTTTTAGCTAAATCTCTATCGTATAAATGATTTATAATTAATCTGAATTTCTGAGCACTAAAAACCACTCCCCAACCATAAACTGGCAAAGCAATATCCAATGGGAGTTTATATTCGCTCATATTATCAATATATTTTTCGGCTTCGGTTAAATCAAATATAGAATTTTTTACATTATAATCTTTTATATTACATATATTATAACACATTAGTAATCCTCTGTCCACAGGGGGAATTCCGGTTTCATCCATATACTTTATCTGATGAAGTCTGATAGTTGCACTTAGAATTTTGTCATCAAGCAAACTATTTTTTCTGATTTTCTTAAGTAATTCGAAATATTTTTTCTGAGTTGAACTTGTCCAGTCGCAATCAATTTGGATTTCAATAATATCTTTCAACATAAAATCTGTATTCATTTCAATAATCCGTTGACAGATTTTATTCGCTAAATCTTCAATTTCTTCTTTAGTTAGCTTTTGTAAACTCCTATTTGTTATAAAAATACATGGAATTATACGATATGCTTTTGTTGGTTTTTCTTTGAAGTCAATTGTTGCAATGGGAACAGGTTTTCCAATTGAAGCATCGATATCAACATCGAAATACTTAATGTAAATTTTCTTAACTTCATGTTTCTTAACAAAATCAATTTCAGTTTCGGTTAATTTAAATTTTGATTTCCAGAAGTAAACACCTCTTTCCACTTCATTGTGCGAACAAGCAGTAAATAAAACAAAGAAAAGCAGGTAGTACAAACGTTGCATTTATGGATTTTTGAATCTGTTGCAACAAAATTAATAAAAAAGATAAGCAGATATATAAAAATTATGAAATATTTAATAACGAAATATTTAAATGTCTGCTTCACTTTAGCACATAGAGCAATAACAATTAAAGTAAAGGAGTATAATTTTGTAAATTAATTTAGTATAAAATTCATAGATTATGCGTTAATTGTAAATAAAAAAGGGGAATAACCTTTATAATGGATTATTCCCCTTCTTCTATTTATTATAATGACTATTCGTCGTCTTTTTCCTGTTCTTCGTAAGCCTTTAGCAAAGCTGTCTGTACATCGGAAGGAACTTGTTGGTAGTCTGAATATTTTAATGAATAAGTAGCTCTTCCACTGGTTAATGAGCTTAAAGCAGTAGAATATCTATTCATTTCAGCTAAAGGAACCTTAGCTTTGATAATCTGATAATTACCTTCGCTATCCATTCCCATTACAACGGCTCTTCTTCCTTGTAAATCAGTCATTACATTTCCCATACTTTCTGAAGGAACAATTACTTCAACATCATAAATGGGTTCCAGAATTTTGGGGCCTGCATTTTTAAATGCTTCTCTAAATGCCTGACGACCTGCCAATTTGAATGATAATTCGTTTGAATCAACAGGATGCATTTTACCATCATATACATTTACAACAATATCACGGGCATAAGACCCAGTTAATGGACCTTCTTCCATCTTTTCCATAATCCCTTTCAGGATAGCTGGTAAGAATCGGGCGTCGATAGCACCACCAACTATACAGTTGTTGAAGACCAATTTACCACCCCATGGCAATTTTTCTTCAGTAACTCCACGTATTGGAAATTCTGTTTGATTAGACATACCTTCAGTGTACGGTTGAATTAAAATATGAACTTCACCAAACTGTCCGGCACCACCTGATTGTTTTTTATGACGATACATCGTTTTTGCAGGTTTGGTAATTGTTTCACGATAAGGTATTTTAGGAGCAATGAATTCAACTTCAATTTTATGTAATGTTTCCAAATGCCATTTTGCAATATTCAAATGCAATTCTCCCTGACCACTTAAAATGATTTGTTTTAATTCTTTAGAATATTCAATAGTAATAGTTTGATCTACTTTGTGCATTTCATTTAATAAAGCACCCAGTTTTTCATCATCTGCCTGATTTTTGGACTTTATTGCAGTTCTGAATTTTGGATCAGGAAAAATTATTGGAGCTATAGCTTCTTCTGAATTTTTGCCTGCATTTAAAGTGTTATTTGTATAACAACTTTTTAATTTAATAGTAGCGATAATATCTCCAGCAACAGCTTTTGTTAATTTTTCACGGGTTTTGCCTGCCACAGAAAATATTTGAGAAATTCTCTCTTTTGAACCATTTGTAGCATTTATAACATCCATACCTTCAACAACTTCACCAGCATAAATCTTCATGAATGAAATTTCTCCCAAATGTTCTTCAATACCTGTTTTGAAAATAAACATAGAAGCAGGATCTGTGGTTTTATATTCCATCGTTTTGCCTGCAACTGTTTTGGTATTTTTTAATTCATTTGGTGATGGAGCATTATAGGTGATAAATTCTAACAATCTTTGTACACCCATGTTGTGTTTGCCTGCAACACAAAGTACAGGAAACATGCCTCTGTTGGTAACACCAGCTTTAATACCTTGTCTCAGTTGTTCAATTGTTAATGTTCCCTTGTCGAAGAAAACTTCCATTAATGATTCATCAGCTTCTGCTGCATTTTCAACTAAAACCACGTGTAATTCCTCTGCTTTATCCATTTCATCAGCAGGAATATCTAATTCTTCTGGGGTTCCACCGCCTTCAGGGAACTTAAGCATTTTCATTTTTACTAAATCAATGATTGCATTAAAGCCCAATCCTGAATTTACAGGATATTGACAAACAGTAACATTTTTACCATAATTCTGCTTCAACTGGCGAATAATTTCATCAAAATTAGAATTTTCATGTTCCAGATGATTAATTGCAAATATGACAGGAACTGCATTTTCATTTGAATACCGCCATGCTAAATCTGTACCTACATCAATACCAGATTGAGCATTCATAATCATTACTGCTGTATCAGCTACTTTTAAGGCAGAAGCCACTTCTCCTATAAAGTCATCAAAACCAGGAGTATCAATTATATTGATTTTAAACCCTTTATGCTCAATGTATAATAAAGTTGATGAAATTGAGTTCTGACGTTCCATTTCAATGGCTCTATAGTCAGATACTGTGCTTTTATCGTCAATGCTTCCTCGTCTTTTAATTAAACCGCCTTCAAAAAGCATCGCTTCTGCTATCGTGGTTTTCCCTGATTTAGCACCGCCAACCAAGGCAATATTTTTGATTTCGTTTGTCTGGTAAACCTTCATGTTATATAAATTGAATTAATTATTATTCACTCTAAAAAGGATTGCAAATATATAAAAATAGATTAATAAAAAAGAGGTTAATTGTTTTTTTATTGCAAATTTTTATTATTTTCTAGATGAAAATAAAAGCACAACAATAAAAACAAAGCCTATGAATGTTGAATTTCAGCTACAATTTTACGAATTGAATCCCAGGTATCCGCTTCCATTTTTGCACCAATCACTTCAATAACCTTACCTGATAAGACAGCACCTATTTCTCCACACTTCTGTAAAGATAAGCCATTTACAAGTCCAAATAGAAAACCGGATGCATAAACATCGCCCGCACCCGTCGTATCAATACTATTAGCATTTATTACTCCAATCGTGTAAACTATTCCATTATTTTTAACCATTGAACCATTTTTACCAATTTTCACAATGGCAATTTCACAATCTTTGGCAATTTCGTGTAATGCTTCTTCTGGTTGCATACCAGTAAATGCTTTTGCCTCTTCTTCATTAGCAAAAACTATGTCTACATGAGTTTTAATAAGTTCCTTCAAAAAATCGATATTAGCTTCAACAACATTAAAACTTGCCAAATCCAACGAAACTCTTAGTCCTTTTTGCTTGGCCAATACAACTGC
>CAIZXK010000365.1 GCA_903936865.1 uncultured Bacteroidales bacterium
ACTTATCCTTATACTCAACCTGACTTAAAGATGATTGTTCCGATGAATTGTTGAATAATGAATATACAATTGAATCATAACCAAATTGTTCATATTCCGGATGTTGTTCGTTGGGGGTTAAATATTCGTCTTTTGAATTAATCCAAGTTGATGTTATCATTTTTCTAACTGAAAACGAATTAATAACCCTTGAAAAATTTTCTTTAGTAAGAAAATGAATTTCAGAATCAGGAATTTGCTGTTTTAAACACCTGATTATTGGCGAAGTAAGAACTATATCTCCAATAGAACTGAATCTGATTACAAGTATTTTCAAAATGATAAAAATTTTTACAAAAATATGAATTAAAAAATTAAAAAATTAATCTATTTTTGCATTATGGTACTTACAGACACTCATACACATCTTTACCTTGATGAATACAAGGAAGATGTACATCAGGTTATAAGCAAGGCAATACAAAATAATGTTGAATATTTTTTAATGCCAAATATTGATAGCTCTACAATAAAGAGAATGAACTCTTTATGCAATGAATATCCTGGTAAGATTTTTCCAATGATTGGATTACATCCTACGTCTGTCAAAGAAAACTATTTGGATGAACTGGCAATAATTAAGAAAGAATTAAAAAAAAGGAAATATTATGCTATAGGTGAAATTGGGATTGATTTGTATTGGGATAAAACATATAGTAAAGAGCAGGAATATGCATTAAGATACCAAATGGCATTAGGAAATGAATTTGACCTGCCAATTGTTATTCATACTCGCAGTTCATTTGATGAAGCTATTGAAGTTTTAAAAGATGAATACAATGAAAAATCAAAAGGTATATTTCATTGTTTTGGTGGTACTTATGAGCAAGCAATGGATATTATAGAAATGGATTTTTTTCTTGGAATAGGAGGAGTTGTAACTTTCAAAAATTCCGGTCTTGATAAAGTTATCGAGCATGTTGATTTAGAACATATTCTACTAGAAACAGATGCACCCTATTTAACACCTTCACCATATAGAGGTATGAGAAACGAAAGCTCTTATTTACCACTAATTGCTCATAAAATTGCTGAATTAAAACGAGTTACAATAGAAGAGGTTGCAGAAGTTACAACCAGAAATGCAAGAAAATTATTTAATTTCTGATTTCAATGGAGATAAAAGCAACTATTTTAGTAATTTATACAGGTGGTACGATTGGAATGATAAAAGATCCCATAACAGGAGCTTTACATCCTATAAATATGGACTTGTTATATCAGTCAATTCCTGTATTAAAAAACTTCAATTACAAAATTGATTCATTTTCTTTTGATCCATTAATAGATTCCTCAAATATGAAACCCGACTTTTGGATTAAGCTGGCAAAAATAATAGAGGAAAATTATGAAAATTATGATGGTTTCGTTGTATTACATGGAACTGATACCATGTCATATTCAGCATCTGTATTAAGCTTTATGCTCGAAAACCTTAATAAACCCGTTATTTTTACCGGATCTCAATTACCTCTAGGTGTCGTAAGAACGGATGGACGCGATAATATTATCAATGCAATTGAAATGGCTGCAGCCAAGGAAGATGAAACACCATTAATTCCAGAAGTTTGTATCTGTTTTGAAAATAAATTATACAGAGGAAACAGAACCAACAAATTTAACGCTGAAAATTTTGAAGCTTTTGTATCTGGCAATTATCCTGCTTTGGCAAAAGTAGGAGTTTATATCAGATATAAAAAACATTTGATTCTGAAACCAAATTTCAAAAAGCTGAAAGTTCATTATAATTTAGATTCCAATGTTGCAATATTAAAATTATTTCCTGGTATTTCAGAAAATGTTATAAAAGCGATGCTTGCTATTAAAGGTCTTAAAGCGATTGTAATGGAGACCTATGGATCCGGAAATGCTCCAACAGAAAAATGGTTTATTAAGGCTTTAGAAAATGCCATATCAAATGGAATTATAATATTTAATGTTACACAATGTAAATCTGGAAGTGTTGATATTGGAAAATATGAAACCAGTATTGATTTGGGAAGGATTGGAGTGATAGGGGGATATGATATTACAACAGAATCAGCAATAGCCAAACTAATGTTTTTATTGGGGAAAAATTTGACTAAAACTGAAATTCTAAAACAATTGCAATTATCTCTTAGAGGTGAACTCACACATGATTAATTTTTTATACAATAAAAACAGAAAAAAAACGTAAATATAAAAAAACAAATAAAAAAGTTTTTGAAGTCTTTTTTTTTTGTAATTTAGCCGCTTGATTTTAGAAGAGAAATCGAGAGTGTTTATCAAAAGTTGGATAGGTGGCCGAGTGGTCGAAGGCGCACGCCTGGAAAGTGTGTATACGCCAAAAGCGTATCGTGGGTTCGAATCCCACCCTCTCCGCAAAATTTTGAAAATGAAAATTTTAAACAAATTAATAAATTAAGTATTTAGCAATAAAAATAATTAAAAAATCAATTAAAAAGTAACTATGAAAAAATTAATTGCTTTATTTACATTAGCAGGAATGCTAACTTTTGGTGCATCAAATGTTGTATTTGCTCAAGGTGAGAAAAAAACAGATGTAAAAACCGAACAAGTAACCGATACTACAGCTCAGGCTGCAGAAGTAGATTCAAATGTACAAGCAGAAACCACAGCTGAAGATGCTGCTGCTTTACAGGCTACTGCTGACGAAAACAAATCTTTCCATCAGGTAATGAAAGAAAAATTTATTGAAGGTGGTGCTGTTTGGATGGCTCCTATTCTTATCGTATTTATTTTAGGTTTAGCTCTTGTTGTAGAAAGAATTATTTATTTAAATCTTTCAACAACAAATACTCAAAAATTATTAAACAGTGTTGAAACAGCCTTAACAACAGGTGGAGTTCAAGCAGCAAAAGAAATTTGCAAAAACACTCGTGGTCCATTAGCAAGTATCTTCTTCCAGGGTTTGGATAGAACAGATGAAGGTATCGAAATCGTTGAGAAATCAATAGTTTCTTATGGTGGAGTATTAATGGCTCGTCTTGAAAAAAATCTTTCATGGATTGGTTTATTTATCGCCTTAGGTCCTATGCTTGGTTTCTTAGGTACAGTTGTTGGGATGGTTCAGGCTTTTGATGCTATTGAAAAAGCAGGTGATATTTCACCAACAGTTGTTGCCGGAGGTATGAAAGTGGCTCTTTTAACAACCGTATTCGGGTTAATAGTTGCAATCGTTTTACAGGTATTTTTCAGTTACTTGGTTACAAAAGTTGAAAGTATTGTAAATTCAATGGAAGATGCAACCATTTCTTTCATGGATATTTTAGTAAAACATAACAATAAAAAATAATTAATTATTTATGGATATATTAATTAATGTTGGTTTAATAATAATGTATTTATTATTAGCTATTGGATTACTTGCATTGCTTTTCTTTTCAGTAAAAGTTACAATTTCTAATATTGGAAATTCAAAAGTAACAATTATTGCAATAGTAGCATTTGTAGTATTATTTATTTTGTCATATCTACTATCTGATTCAAAGGATGTTAGTTTGGCATTGTTTGAAAAAACATCTACAGATCCAGGTCTGTCAAAAATGATTGGCACAGGTCTTATTATATTTTATTTTATGTTAATCGCAGCTGTAGGATCAACGATTTATGCTGCTATTTCTAAAATGCTAAAATAATTAATTTTATGGCAAAAAAAATTCCGGAAATTAATTCAGGATCAATGGCAGACATTTCTTTCTTGCTGCTAACCTTCTTTCTGTTAACATCTTCGATTAACACAGATATGGGGATTACAAGAAAGTTGCCTCCACCTCCAAGTGATGAACCACCACCAAAAATCAAGGAGCGTAATATATTTTCAGTTTTGGTTAATGCGAATGACCAATTATTGGTAAGAGGAAATTTAGGTGATATATCGACACTTAAAGATAAAACAGTTGAATTTCTTTCAAATCCATCCAATGATCCAAATTTACCTGAAAAAACAATTAAATATATCGATTTATTGGGTAATATTGAAGTATCAAAAGGTGTTGTTTCATTACAAAACGACAGAGGCACTTCTTATGAAATGTATATTATGGTTCAAAATGAATTAACTGCAGCAGTTAATGAACTACGTGATAAACTATCTAAGGAAAAATTTGGTAGGAATTTTGAAGATCTGACAAGTGATGCAAAAAAAGAAGCAATTCAAAAAGCAATTCCTGTTAGTATTTCAGAAGCTGAACCTAAAAATGTAGGAGGAACCAAATAATGGCACGTTTTAGAAAAGAAGGGAAAAAAGAAATTCCTGCAATTAATACAGGTTCAATGTCTGATATTATATTCATGTTCTTGTTTTTCTTTATGGTTATAACAAATATGCGTGAAGCAACTCTTTATGTAAGAGTATTACCTCCACAAGCCACAGAAATACAAAAGCTGGAGAAAAAATCACTGGCAAGCAGTATTTATGTTGGACAACCAATAAAGACAGCTATGTTTGGAACAGAGCCACGTATTCAACTTAATGATCAATTTGCAGAAGTGAAAGATATTCGCGAGTTTATCGAAAAAGAAAGAGCTGCAAGAAACGAATTTGATCGTCCGTTATTGAGTTCTACACTTAAAGTTGATGGAGAAGTTAAAATGGGTATTGTAACTGATATCAAACAAGAACTTCGACAAGTTGGTGCTTTTAAAATCACCTATGCTACAAGAAGAGGGAAAAAAGGAGGCAATGATTAATTTTTATTTAAATAAATAATAAAAAAGGAGGATTAAAAATCCTCCTTTTTTATTATCCTCTTTTTCTTTATTTTTTCTCTTTTATAAATACTCATCATTAAAACAATTGAGAAAATAAAACTACCTATTATTAATAAATAATCATTTCTGACACTTCCTAATTTGTCAATATCCGTATTTGTAATTTTATTATTATTTAAATAATATATAATTACTGCAAATCCATTATTAAAAAAATGTGCAATTATTGGAATCCATAAATTCCTGCTAAAATAGAATAAATAACCTAATAACATTCCCAACACAAACCGTGGTATAAAACCGAAAAACTGCAAATGCATGGCACTAAATAAAAATGATGACAGAATAATTGCAATATGAGCATTTCCAAGCCAATCTTTGAAAAGTTTTTGTAAAACGCCTCTAAACATAAACTCTTCTCCAATTGCAGGAATTACAGCAATCATCAATAAATTAATCATTAATCCACCAACATTGTTCACATTTAAGAATTCATTTGTAAACAACATAGCACTTTCTTCTGATTTTCGCATCCATTCTTCAATATAGCTGAATGATTCAGGAAATGTCATCATCTCATTCATTGTTACTAACCAGTTTATTAATGGCAAACAAACTATAATTAATAAAATCCCGGTAGTAAGTGTAAAGATCTTTGGTCTATGATTAATTTTTAAGTATCTACCTATATTTCCTTTTACCAAATAGGCAAAAAATATTGATGGAATTAAAAACATTCCTAAATGATTGAATATTTGTAAAAACTTATAAAAGCTGATATTATCTTTAATGTCAAGACGAATTCCACCTGTCATTGATTTTATAATATCACTTCCCCAAATAGGAATAGCAATTAATATCCCTAATAAATTAAGAAGAAAAACACAGATAATAACGATAACTATCAAACTTATTAATTTGAACGAATTGGGGAAATTTTGTAAAAAAGGCTCTTTATTCATCACATATTTGATTATTTGGGCAAAGTTAAAACATATTATAATAAAGCTTCTTATAAACCTTTTAAAATTGCAAAAAAATATGTTATTTTGCATTAATATTAAAAATCTTATGAAAAAGACAGTATTTTTTTTAACTTTTATAACCTTATTTATTTCTTGTAATCAGAAGAAAAGCCTGAATTTGGTTAAATTTAACGGCGAAGCACAAGGTACATATTATGCTATAACATATTACGATGAAAATTCAACTAATTATCAAATAGAAGTTGATTCAATATTAGATGCTTTTGACATGTGTGTATCTTTATGGGAACCAAATTCATTAATATGTCATGCAAACAGAAATGATTCCTCAATTGTATTAGATAGTAAATTTACTGATATTTTTTATAAATCGATGAGGATTTCGGAAGAAACAGAGGGAGCTTTCGATGTAACAATTGGACAATTAGTAAATGCATGGGGATTTGGATTTGAAAGCCGAACAAAATTAAACCAATATAAAATAGATAGTTTGCTTAAATTTATTGGATATAAATCTGTAAAGCTTATTGATGGAAAACTTAGAAAAGAAAATCCAAATACTAAAATTGATTTTAATGCAATTGCTCAGGGATATTCTTCTGATGTGATAGCCAAATTCTTAGAAAGCAAAGGGATAAACAATTATTTAATTGATATTGGAGGTGAAGTAATTGGCAAAGGAAAAAAAACAGATAATGCTCCATGGATTGTTGGTATTGAAAAACCAGCAAAAGAATCGAATGATGAAAGAGTACTGGAAGCAAAGGTAAAACTTAATGATAAAGCACTTGCAACTTCGGGAAGTTACCGAAAATATTACGAAGAAAATGGAATCAGATATTCACATACCATTGACCCAAAAACCGGATATCCTGTAAAACATACCTTGTTAAGTGCATCTGTTTTAGCTGATAAATGCTGGGA
>CAIZXK010000366.1 GCA_903936865.1 uncultured Bacteroidales bacterium
CCCTATGAATTAGTTGCCGATCAGATGACTGGATTAAGTGAAACCGAAAAAAGTGGTTATAAGCAACGCTATCCTTTCTTAGTGATACTTAAACTTCGTGGTCAAATTCTAAAACCAGAAATTAATTTTGAAATTCAATTAGCACCTGAAAATAAGGGAATTTTGGGAGGAGCTGTAAATGCAAAGCTAACACAATTAAATCAGGATATTTCAGCATTAAACAAACAGGTATTCGCATTGCTAGTTTTAAATAGATTTATTCAGGAAAATCCATTGCAATCAGAATCTACAGGCACATTATCAACTGTCAGATCAACTGTAGGTAAGCTTTTATCTACTCAATTAAATCAATGGAGCTCAAAAATTGTATCTGGAGTAGAATTAAATTTTGATATTCAATCGTATGAAGATTATCAATCCGGACAAGCAGAAGGCAGAACACAAGTGGATATTGGTGTTAAAAAGCAACTTTTCAATGAACGATTGACAGTTCAGATAGGAGGAACTGTTGATGTGGAAGGAGAACAGGCAAAGCAAAATTCAGCAAGTAACTTAACCAGTGATGTTACAGTTGAATACAAATTTACAGAAGATGGAAGGTATCGTCTGAAAGCATTCAGACATAATCAATACGAAGGAGCAATTGATGGACAATTAGTTGAAACAGGTATTGGCGTTTTATATGTGCGTGATTTTAATAATTGGAAAGAATTCTTTAAATCGCCAAAAAGTAAAATTGATAAAGTAAATACTTATGAAAAATAAAATTCTAACTAATTACTTTTATATCCTTATTTGCGTGATTTTGTCATCATGCAGCGGAACAAGACTTTTACCCAATGGTGAAAAACTTTATACAGGTGCTGAAATAAAAATTATAACATCAGAAAAAATTGATAATCCGGGTTTTATTAAAAAAAACATCAGGAATTCATTAAGTATCAAACCAAATAAACGGTTTTTGGGAATGCGTCCGAAATTATGGATGTATTTAAAGGCTGGGGAAGAACCCAAAAGTAAATTTAAAAAATGGCTTAAAAGAAACGGAGAAGCTCCTGTTTTTATTAATAATTTAAAACCAGGCATTTCATCAGCTATAATAGATGCAAAGCTTTTTAATATCGGAATTTTCAAATGTTATACTGAATATAAAATTCTGGATAAAAAAAGAACAGCCAAAATAATATATATTAGCCATATACATAAACCTTATACGATTAAAGAACTTAAATATCAAATTTCAGATAATCCTTTAAACAATATTATTCTTTCGGAAAAAGAAAATTCACTTATCAATTCAGGAGAGAATTATAATCTCGATAAATTAAAAAACGAAAGATTACGAATTGATGCTTTGTTGAAAAAAAATGGATACTTCTACTTTAATCCGGATTTTTTAATTTTCAAGGCAGACACTTCAAATATTGATAACAGTATAACCTTGAGGCTTATGCTGAAGGATAGTGTCAATAAAAAAGCATTAACAATTTATCGGATTAACAAGGTTTTTATTGATCAGGAATATTCTTTGGAAGAAAATACTGATCTTGCAAAAGACAGTTTTCATTTTCAAAATAATATTTTTACTGGAAAAAAAACCGAGATGATAATTAAACCTAAAGTAATTTTGAGATCGGTTTATTTAAAAAAACATGATAATTATTCTAGAGAAAAACATAATATTACTTTAAACCGATTGATGTCAATGGGTAATTTTAAATTTGTAAGAATGAATTTTACCGATAGCGACACTTCTGCTTCCGGATATTTGGACGTCAACATTTTAATGACTCCATTGCCAAAACAAACGTTCAGAGCCGAAATAGAGTTTGTTTCAAAATCAAACAATTATTTGGGTCCACGAATGAATATCAGCTTTCTGAATAGAAACACTTATCATGGAGCAGAAATTTTAAATGTAAATATGGCCGGATCATTTGAAGCACAATTTATTGCAACCGATAAAAATTTATATTCCTATTCCTGGAATCCAGAGATTGAATTGATTTTTCCCCGCTTGGTAATACCTTTTAATTTAAAAAGAACCAATAGTATTTATATTCCAAAAACAAAGTTTTCTTTTTCTTATAACTTTACCAAAAGAGTTGATTATTTCGATATGCATACCTTACAGTTTATTTATGGCTTTAAATGGAAAAATAATATAATGAAAGAGCATGAATTAAATCCTGTAAGTATAAGTTACTCATCTATTTTAAATAAATCGGTTAAATTCACATCATTGTTAAATTCCAATCCTTTTTTGGAAAAAAGCTATGAAGAACAATTTATTGCCGGGGCAAGTTATTCTTTTACATATAATGAGCAAATCAGACAAGGGAAAAAAATGCAATACTACTTTAATCTTACATCGGAAGTAGCAGGAAATACACTTTCTTTAATTAAATTAATAGGTGGAGAAAAAACAGATACTGACAATCCATTAAAAGTAATTGGGTCGGTCTATTCACAATTTGCAAGATTAAGTATTGAGGGAAGAAG
>CAIZXK010000367.1 GCA_903936865.1 uncultured Bacteroidales bacterium
AGAAAATACAATAGGTAACTGATTCACATTACTCCAGTCACCTGCCTGAGTAGCTATGGTAGCAGACGCACTAAAAGAAGGCTGCGTAATAGCTCCATTGGTGAAGGTAGTTTGAATAACAGAACCTAAAGCATTTGAAATTTCACAACCTTGATTAAAGGTTAGATTGCAGCTTCCGCCAGTATAGTTGAATTTTAGTTTGAATCCTATACCATTTACAGATTGAGCAGGAACATTAGACCAGGCAAGTTTAATTTCGTTTCCAACAACGTTGGATGTAATTCCACTTGGGATTCCGGAATAAGTAATTCCTGTAAATGTTGCAATAGTTGGATCAAATCCGATATTCATTGTAATGGCTCCGATGGAATTGATTGTAGTGAAATCAGCAAGATTCACATTCACTTCCATACTGCCATAAGTACCAGCCACAGTTTCAATGGTTGCAACCGGTGGTGTTACCAAAGGCGGTAAACTTTCAACAGTTCTACCAACAACATTATTTGTTATTGCCAGTAGCAGAATTGTTATATATAAGATTATTTTTTTCATACTCAAAGATGTATTAAATTAATGTATAAACTTTAATTAAATAAAGGGAAGAGCATACAGGATATGCTCTCCCTTTATTAAAAGAATTTATTTGGTTCTCACCAATTTAATAACCTTTTTGTAATTTGAAGTTTGTCCATTAATGATAAGTTCACATGTATATACTCCAGAAGGTAATTCTGAGGTATTTAAGTTATATGTATAATTACCTGCAGCTTTATTTTCATCCACCAATACATTGATTACTTGTCCAACAGCATTGTAAATAGAAAGTCTTACACTTCCTGATTCAACTAAGTTGTAATTAATTTCTGCATTGTTTTTGAATGGATTAGGATAAACGCTGATATTATTGGTTTTAGAATCAGTTTGAATACTATTAACTTTTAATGAACCAAAATCTAAGATTTGTCCATTTGCATTAGCAAATTCTGTATTATCAGTAAAGCTGAATATATCAGTAGTACTGCTAATTGCATCTTTTACTCTTACAGTTAAAGTTAACAGAATATCATTGGCTTGTAAGTTAGCTGCATTAGCACTTGCCCATGCAAACATTACCTTACCATCAACAATATTGTATTCAAATCCACTTAATTGTGAATTAACAGCAGTTACATTAACAAGCTTGTTGTTATATAATAAATCTAAGGTAACAGCACCTAAGTTTAATACATCACTAACTCTGATAGGAACTTCAATTTCACTGTTGTAATTAGCCAAACTAATACCATCTTTTTGTAAATTGGTATAATTAACAGCTTTAGCACCTGTAACAGGTACATAAGAACCATTAACATCACCAGTTGTTAAAGCTAAGATGTTATATGTCATATTTCCAGCTAAAGTAACATTACCGGCATTATATACCCAATCACCAGCTGCAAAAGTACTAACTAATCCAACAGTACGTAATTGTAATAACAATGCATCAGTAGCAGTAATTGAAGAGGATGCATTAGCATCAGCAGCAGTTGAATAAACCGGTCCTAACAGACTTGAGCCTACCACATGAAGTTTAACTAATAAAGCATCGGTTGCATTTACACCACCCCAAGGTTTAGTAGAAGTAGCCTGAACTGTATAATTACCTGCATTCAAATTGTTGAATTCATAGTAACCCAATACCGGAATTGGATTCATTGGATCTGTTTCATCAATACCAGATGCAGTAGTTGTAGTAGCTACTACTGTACTTCCCTGTAACAAAGTAATGGTAACGCCATTTAATGGAGTTCCAAATGCATTGAAATAAGTAAGTTGTCCGGATAATTTATAAGAACCAGGAATTGGTAATTGAGTAACATCAATACAAGCAGTACCCTGACAATAGAATTCAGAAGATTCAGTTACACAAACAGAACTTGGACAATCCTGACAAGGAGCCCAATCCCAGTTAACTGTAATTGCATTGGTACCCTGACCAGTTGCAACAGAACCACCAACTACGGTCCAATGATAGGTATGACCTGCTGTGAATGGAACTGAATAAGAAGAAGAAGCTGTATTGGTAATTACAGAAACTGGTCCGGTAATTACAGGAACTGGTTTAGCGTGAACAGTTACGTAATATTTAGGTGTAGTTGTAATACAACCGGTAACGGTATTGGTTTTGGTTAGTTGTAACCAACCTTCTGTACAGTTACAATCCCAAACAACAGATACTTCTGAACCATAGGTATTTAGATAAGTAATTGTTCCACCGGAAATAGTCCATTGGAAAGTAAATAATGGACCATCATTTACATCTGCATCGGTATCCCAATAAGTAATAGCTTCTGCACAACATACTGAAGTATCACCAGCTATAACAGGAGTTGGAGGAGGATATAAATTAGTAATTGTTGCTGAAGTAGAAACTGTACATCCGTTAGCATCAGTTACAGTTACCATATAAGTACCAACACCCAAGCCAGTAGCTGTTGCAGCTGTCTGAACAGGAGTTGTAGCCCAAGCATAAGTATATGCACCTGTTCCACCAACTGCTGAAGCAGTAGCTGTACCATTAGTGCTTTCCAGACAATTTACATCTGTTTTAGTTGTAGATGCTTCAAGTAAGTCTGGTTGAGTTATAACTTGTGATGTGGTTACGGTACATCCTTTAGAATCAGTAACAGTAACAGTATAAGTACCAATTGCAAGACCTGTTAAGTCTTCAGTTGTTGCTGAATTGCTCCAAGCATAGCTATAAGCAGTTGTTCCACCACCTACAGTAATATCTATAGCTCCATCATTTGAGTTATAGCAAGTAAGATTATTATAAGTAGTTACAGCTACAGTTAATAAAGCTGGTTGATTTACAACAGCTGATGCGGTTACTGTACATCCTTTATTATCGGTTACAGTTAAAGCATAAGTTGCTGCGGCCAATCCAGTGATATCTTCTGTTGTTGCATAAGCTACTGCATCTTTTGTCCATGCATAAGTATATGGAGAAGTGCCACCTGACATAGTTACCTGAATCTGTCCTGTATTGTTTTCAAAACATGACAAATCAGTCTTTGAGAAGATTGATGTCTGTAAGATTGCAGGTTCTGTGATTTCTTTACTAGCAGTTGAAGTACATCCGTTAGCATCTGTTACTGTCAAAACATAAGTTCCGAAAGTAAGTCCTGTTAAATCTTCAGTTGTAGCTGCATAAGGATTGCCATCTTTTGTCCATACATAAGAATATGCGGTTGTTCCACCGGCAACATCGATCTCAATAGTTCCATTGCTTCCGTTGTAACATGAAACATTAGTATATGAAGCAACACTTGATGTTAATAAATCTGGTTGGGTTATTACCTGTGATGTGGTTACGGTACATCCTTTATTGTCAGTTACCGTTAAGGTATAGGTTCCTATTGCAAGACCTGATAAATCTTCAGTTGTTGCTGAATTACTCCATAAATAACTGTATGCGGTTGTTCCACCACCTACGGTTACATCTATAGATCCATCATTTGCATTGTAGCAGGAAATATTATCAAAGGTTGTTACAACAGCTGTTAATAAGGCTGGTTGATTTACAACGGCTGATGCGGTTACTGTACATCCTTTATTATCGGTTACAGTTAAAGCATAAGTTGCTGCGGCCAATCCGGTGATATCTTCTGTTGTTGCATAAGCTACTGCATCTTTTGTCCATGCATAAGTATATGGTGAAGTGCCACCTGACATAGTTACCTGAATCTGTCCTGTATTGTTTTCAAAACATGACAAATCAGTCTTTGAGAAGATTGATGTCTGTAAGATTGCAGGTTCTGTGATTTCTTTACTAGCAGTTGAAGTACATC
>CAIZXK010000368.1 GCA_903936865.1 uncultured Bacteroidales bacterium
CAGCGTTTATTTTAATAGCGTCAATATATTGTTGTAAATATCCGTTTGAACTTTCCGTTCCTGGTCTGTTTTCGTTGTTGCGATTTTGAGAAAATAAAGGCTCGTTATTATACAAATTATTCGTTGTTTCGTTTCTTGGGCGATCGGTTTTGAGTTCATTGGTTAAATTAAATTTTCTCTTATAAAAATGTTCTTGCTTACAATTAGGAGAACAGTATTTTTTAGTATCGTGTATTGTTTCAAATTCAGTGTTACAATTAGTGCAATTTGTTTTCATTTGGTTATGCTGTTTTTAAATAAAAAATTTCTTGTAGTTCTTTTACCATTGTTAAAATATTGTCTTTAGATGTTTGTTCGTTTATATAGCTAAACAAAATTAACTCGTCTATTAATTTTAATTTTCTTTTTAGTGTTTTTGAACTTTTATCTTTTAATTGTTCTTTTAAAAATTCTTGTACTTGTGTTACTCCTCCAAACTCAGCAATTAAATAATTTATTCCTTTACTCATTAAAAAAAAACTTACACTATCTCTCGGGTGTTTCTTTTTAATTTCATTTATCAAATTAATATTTTCTTCAAAAGCAATAGACGTTTGATTAACTCTATGAAACAATTTATTATCTAAAAATTGATTATTGAATTTTTTAAAATTAACGGGTTGTAAATTTGCTAATCCCTCCAGTGTTGATGCCAATTTATTTCTTACCTCTTTTCCGTTCATCAATCTAATTTCACATCTAGAAAAATTAGGTTCAATAGGTTTAAGTCCTTGATGAATTAAATGTTCCGATTTATTATAAATCATTATTTGATGTGATGCGTTTCCAAATATTCTACTAGACATGCCAAATTGAATATCTTTTGTTTGACGTTTTCCTCCAAGCATATCAAAAGCACTTTGATAATTACCAAAATTATGCGTTGTAAAATTTTGAGTTGCAAAATCTAACCTACAAGGCTTTAAATTTAACACGTTATCAATGTTTAAACCACCTTTAATGATTTCTTGGTCTAATATATCAATGTAAGGCTTTAAATCGTCTGTTAAGAATGTTTTTGGTCTTAGATAGTTTTCCGGCTCTAGAAGGTGTGAAGGATTTGTACCAATTATTAAATCATTATCTTTTGTAATATCTAAGTTAATTGTACCCGTATTATTAAAATATCTAGTTGTTTCTTTATCACTATCAGCAAGAGTTATAGTTTGCTTTGTAAAATGTTTTTTTAAATTTTTGGGTGTTATATCCCATTCACCTGTTGGCACGTAAAAATTAAGTTTATCAATTCCGAATTGTGTGTTCATTTTCAATTATTGGACACTTAGTGTCCTTAAGTCTTATTGTTATACAAGAGACTTAAGGCTAAATGTTGCTTTTGTGTCTATTTTATCATTGTTTTTATCTTCGCAATACCTTTTCGCTCCCAAGCGAGAAAACTCTTTTTTTACCTAAAAATGTAATCTAAAAAACGGGTGTTTCCCTATTATAAGGTACTTTACCCGTTCTTTTCTCATTTTTGAGGTTGTGTTCACTACGGTTTTCAATCACTAGCAACACTATTGTAAAAATACTAATTAAACGGGGTTTTATGGGAGTTTAAACTCCCGATTTATTAACAACTAAATTGCGTTATTAACATTATTAAACGTACTTACATTGACGGGGGTGTATCAATGCCATATAGAATGCGTTTCTCGGTGTAGTTACGTAATATTTTAATTTTTAGGGGTGTCAATCCAATATCATTATAATAATGTTTCATCCCTCGCTCAATCATTTGGGCGAAAATTTCACTTGAAGAAATACTATTTTGTTTAGAGATGTATCTAACTTGGTCAACCACAAAGGGACTTATACAAAGTTTAATCTCAATTTTTTTATACGGGTTTTTGGGACGTGCCATTAGCGTTAAATTTAGAAAGTAGTGTTTGAATAACTATGGGTGTTAAGCCGTTGAGTGTTTTATAAAATTTTGTTTGCTCGGTTTCTTCTTCTTCTTCTTCTTCGTTTTCGTCTATATCTTGTAGTTCTCTATGTTGTAAAGTAAATTGTGCAATATCAAGTTTTGTTTGAAGCTCAGCGTTTATTTTAATAGCGTCAATATATTGTTGTAAATATCCGTTTGAACTTTCCGTTCCTGGTCTGTTTTCGTTGTTGCGATTTTGAGAAAATAAAGGCTCGTTATTATACAAATTATTCGTTGTTTCGTTTCTTGGGC
>CAIZXK010000369.1 GCA_903936865.1 uncultured Bacteroidales bacterium
ACAATATCATTTTTGATTTCAGAATTCTTATTTACATAATCCATCAAATATTTATAATATCTTGCCTTTAAACTTTCCAATGCTTTTTCATTTTCAAGAGCATAAACCTTATCAAAAACCATTTTAGCTTCATCACTAACGTTCATGATTTTGTTAACAGTTCTGAAATCCTGCAACTGACTTTCAACAATATGCAATGAATCGGTGATCCCGGATAATTGACTGTCGATAAAATCAATAGTGTTACTTGCTATTAAGTTTTTGTCTTCTAAATCGCTATTTATATAAACAGTTATAAGCGTATTGATAAAATCAATGGCTTTCTGTTTATTTTTATTCTTTAAAGTAATTTCAAGAATAGTTGCTTCCTTATTAATTGGTTCAATTTTTGAACTTTTAAACTGAGAAGTTAACTGATTTATATCGTTAATGGTAAACTGATAATTTTTCCCATTATTTTCAGATGCTTTATAATTAGGTGTTAATACAATTTTGAAATTTAAATGATCGCTTTTGTACCATTCTCCAAAATTTAAGGTTTTTGTAGCCTTTTTTACATCCACTTTATCTTCAACTGGTTTTTCGCTGCGATAATTGTATAAAGTTGCTGCTGTTTGTTCCGGGACTTCAAGTTCATACTTATCGCTGGAAACAATATTAACAAAAATTGGAGCTCCTACAAGTTGGTCATATGCAGTATCAATAATAACCTGAAAAGGACAATCCTTATATAATTCCTGAGTTTTAAACTTACTTTCGGTAAAATAAGAAACAAAGAAGTTCAAATCCTTAATCGCTTTATTCGTTAAAGAATAAGATTGAAGAATTCCAATTTCGTTTTGTACATTTTTTTGTGAACCAAAAAGATCCAACCCTTTTAACAGGTCGCCACCACCGCCACCTTTTTTGTCATCCTTAACCAAAACGGTAGATTTTACCTCATAAATTGGAATGGAATATTTATTGAAAATAAAAGCCAGTAATAAAGCTAATATGATTGAAATTGCAAAATAATGCCAATGCGACAACATTTTGAAGACAATGGACATAATATCCACTTTTTCCTCTTGTTCCTGTTGTTGCGGTAAATTGTTGTTGTTTGCTTGATATTGTTCCACGTTTATATCTTTATTAAAATGAATTATTTTATGTTTTTATCTTCTTGCCAATGCAATTACAGCTACAATAGTAGATACTGTTGAAAGCATCAAAGACCATGGGAATGTTGCAAATCCTAATGATTTTGCTGATTTGTTAGGTTCAACATAGATGATATCATTTGGTAAAATATAATATTCTTCCGAATTAAGTAAATTTCTGTCGGTAAGGTCTATCATTTTCACTTTATCTCCTGCATCAGTTTTACGAACCAGCATAACCCGGTAGCGATTTCCATAAACAGTTAAATCACCAGCTTTAGCTATTGCTTCCATCAGATTAACTTTGTCCTGATAAAAATAATATACGCCCGGACGCATTACATCTCCAATAATGCTCACTCTGTAGTTTGCCAGTTTTACAACAGCAGTTGCATCCTTTAGATACTTGTTGATTAATCTCTGAACTTCTTTTTGAGCCTCATCCAATGTTAAATCCTTTAAATAAATATTTCCGGTAATGGGGAAATTTATAAAACCAGAATCACTTATGGTATAACTGTTTAAATAAATACCCATCTCACTCTGAAACTGATACGCATTATTTACAGCACCACCTCCATTGAAAAACTCAAAACTTTCGGTATTAACACTGTTTATTTTTACGTATAAAATGTCATTAACTCTTAGCCTGTATTGTGGACTTTTGTTTACATAAACATTATTTTCATTTGCACTTTTAGCTTTTTCCTGTAGATAAATAAGCTTTTTTTGTGGCGTGCATGATGCCAATCCAATTATGATAGACAATAGTAAAACTGTCTTAAATCTGTTGTTAATAGATAATATACACTTCATTCTGAAATGATTAAATTTATATTAGTAAGCGATTAATTGCTAATTGTTTGCAAAAGTAACACTTTTTTTAGAAACAGAAACAATATTTTTGTCTGTAAACTCAATTTTTAACAAAAAAGTAAAATAGTAAACCATATTAAATGAGTTATGCCAATAATGTTGCAGATGTACAATTTATAATTTTCACATCCACATAATCGCCAATTTTAAAATCTTGTTTAGGAAAAACAACAACTTTATTTTGGCTGTTTCTTCCCGAAAGCTTATCTTTCGATCTTTTTGAAACATTATCTATAAGCACTTTAAACGTTTTTCCAATGTCATTTTTATTGCTTGCCGATGATAATTCCTTTTGCAATTCAATTATTTCGTCCAAACGACGACTTTTAACATCCTCAGGAATATCGTCTTCAAATCTTTTGGCTGCAACCGTATCGGGTCTTTCTGAATATTTAAACATAAAAGCATAATCAAAACCAACCCATTTCATCAAAGACAATGTATCCTGATGATTTTCCTCTGTTTCGCCACAAAAACCTGCAATAATATCTGTTGAAATTGCACAATCAGGAATTATAGTCCGTATGGCTTCAATTCTATTCATATACCATTCGCGTGTATATTTGCGGTTCATTTTTTTAAGCACCTCTGTACTACCCGATTGAACGGGCAAATGAATAGCCTTGCAAATATTTTCATTCCGGGCAATGGTATGTAACAATTCGTCTGAAATATCTTTAGGATGTGAGGTTGCAAAACG
>CAIZXK010000370.1 GCA_903936865.1 uncultured Bacteroidales bacterium
AATGATTTTCAGTATGTAAATTTAATATATTTTTTCAATTAACTAAAAAAAATATTTTTAACTTAAAAAATATTGTATTTTTGTATTGATATTTTATTTGTTATTTTAAAAATCAATATGCTATGAAAAAGATTTTAATTTTATTTTTTGTTTTAGGTCTATCAGGTATTATATTCGTATCTTGCGATAAAAATGATAGTACCCCTGATTATACTCAGCAATCTGCATTAGCTCAGGATTATGCTTTTATTCAGGGAATTTATTCTGATATTTTCGAGTTGCTCTGTCAGGCATCAGGTGATAGTGCTCTAATTGCCAGTGGAGTAGGAATGATTGAAGGAGCTAATGTAGTTTATGATTCAATTAATCATACGTATCAATTTAATTTTGGAACCAAGAAATCTATTAATGGTAAATCTGGTTCATTTACAGCTGTTTCTGATGGTAAATTTGAAGATCAGGGTACAAAAACCACCGTTTTCTTTAATGATTTTAAAGTTGGAGATAGTAGGGTAGAAGGTTCCAATGACATAACTAATCAGGGAAAACTATCCAAGAAACTTAGTACTTTAATTCAGTTTTCGGATAGTATTACTAATGCTAAAGTAATAAAAGGTACTGATACTATGTTTTTTAATGCTACATATTCTGTTTTATGGGCATTAAATGATACTACTATTACTACAGACGATGAATATACTTTTGGCGGTTCGGTTAGTGGAAGTACCAATACCAATAAATCGTTTTCTGCTTCTATTTCACCCAATAATTTAATCCTGTTTACACCCGCATGTACTCATATTGTGAGTGGTATAATTACTATGGTTATGACTACTTTGGATTCAAATAATGCACCGCTAACTACAAATGTTTCAGTTGATTTTATTACCAGTGATGGTTGCAATAATCAGATATCCGTAAACACAAATGGTACAATTGTATCGTTTCCATTACAATAGAATTATTTAAAATTTAATTTTGAAAAAAAAGGTGTTCGAATTCGAACACCTTTTTTTAATTATTTTAAAATTTATTTGTTTTCGTTGAAGATATTATTTAATGCTTTTGTACTTTCTTCTTCCGAAATTACTTCAAAATCAGTTGGTGGTGCTAATTTAACCTTTAAATATTTTTCAGTATACGATTTTATACTTTTAATAGATTTCATATTGGCAAAGAAGTTTTTATTGATAAGTATAAAATTATCAACACCTAATAATTCTATATAAATACTTAGCTTTTCATTTAATTTGAATATTGTATTATCAAATTTTTTCAAATATATTATTTCACCAAGTTGATAAATATATGCAATACTATCAAAATTAATTTCATTTAGCTTTTTGTTTTCATATACCATTAATAATTTGCTTATTAACTTATCACCTTTATAAATAATCTTTTTTGTTGGAGCTCCATTTTTATCGTACCATATCCAGTTTCCGTCTTTTTTATTGTTTTTATATTTACCTTGATTTCTAAGTTTTCCTTCAAAGGTAAAAACCCTATAAAGACCTTCTAACTTATCATTTACAAACTGGGTTTTTAATGATCCACCAATATAATTTTGTTCCCATACACCATCTCTTTTCCCGTTTTTATATGTTATTTTATCAGTAAGCGAACCCTCTGCAAAATAGGTTTTCCATTCACCATGTTTCTGATAGTTTCTGTAAAATTCTTCTTTTATAAGAATATTATATTCATTGTAATATTTCCATGCACTGTCTTTTTTCTCATTCAAATAAAATCCTTCTGACATAATTTTGCCATCAGGTGAATATGTTTTTGTAAATGAACGGATTCCTTTATCTTTAAATATTGAAATCGCTTTTAAACTACCATCTTCATAAAAATATTTAAATTCTCCGATAGGTTTATCGTTTTCAAACCTACCTTGATATCTCATTTTCCCATTGTCATAATTTTTTATCCAACATCCTGTTTTTTTACCGGTTTTATCGGTTTTATTCAGGGTATCTGCAGTTAGTTGTGAAAACCCAATTCCAGATACAAAAAGAAGGATATAACTTAGCGAGATTATTTTTTTAATCATTTTAATTTGTGTTGTTTAATGTTTTTGCAAAATCAATAAGTGATGAACTGATTATATCGATTAATTGAGGATATGCTAATGCTTTTGAATTATTATCATCAATAAAAACAGTTTTCATACCTAATTTCTTACCAAATTTCATATCACTTATCGAATCTCCAATTATTATTGATTTCTTAAAGTTTATTTCTTTAAAGTCTTTTTTTGCTTTTAGTCCCATTCCTATGGATGGTTTGCGATGGAAGCTTGCACTGCCTTTCAAATCAGGACAATAATAAACGTTGTCAATATGACCGTTTTTGTTTTCAATATCTTTAATCATATTTTTGTGAATATCTTCCAACTGTTCTTTAGACATTAGTCCTTTGCCAATTCCTTGTTGGTTAGTAACAATTACTATTTTCGTGAATAATTTTGTAAAAAGTGCAATGGCATCCAATGTTCCGGGAAGAAATTCAAATTCATCAGATGTTTTTACATAATCATCAGGTAATCTTTTGTTAATCACTCCATCTCTATCAAGAAACAACGACCATGATTTATCAATTTTTTTAATAAATGAAGTCATGTTTTATCTTGGAAATAATGTAGATTCTACCAGTTCGCAAATGATATGACCAACTAAGATATGAACTTCCTGAACCCTGGGTGTATCTTTTGATGGAATATTAATCAGATATTTACAATGTTCCTTCATTTTTCCGCCAGTTTCGCCGGTAAAGCCTATGGTAATCATTCCAATTTCATTGGCAATTTTCAATGCTCTGATAATATTTTCAGAATTACCTGAAGTTGAAATTCCCACTAAAACATCACCTTTTCTACCTTTAGCTTTAACGAGTCTTGCATAAATATCGTCATAAGAGTAATCGTTGGCAACAGCTGTAATATAGGAGGTATTTACATGTAATGCTTCTGAGAATAAGGGATCTCTATCATAATAAAACCTTCCGGAAAATTCGGCTGCCAGATGTTGGGCGTCTGCGGCGCTCCCACCATTTCCACAAAAAAGCACCTTACCATCTGCTCTGAAAGTTGAAATACATTCCTCAGCTACCCGACGAATAGTATCTAATAACATTTCATCTTGTAAAACCTTGCTTTTTAATGCTATGCTTTGTTCTATTGATTCTTTGATTCGCATTTTGTAATGGTTATTGTTCAATTCTTTTTTCAATTAAATAGCTATTTCTTGTTGATGAGCTTCTTCCAATCATTTCAGCAATAAAACCCGCCAGGAATAGTTGTACTCCTATTATCATTGAAGCTATTGCAATATAAAAGTATGGACTGCTGGTTACTAAAGGAGCTCTTACGCCATTGTAAACAGCCATAAGTTTTTCAATCCCAAGCCAGGTGGCTGAGAAAAATCCAACTATAAAAATCAACGTACCCATTAAACCAAAAAAATGCATAGGTCTTTTTCCAAATTTTGATACAAAAGTAATTGAGATTAAATCGAGATAACCTTTTATAAATCGATCTAAACCGAATTTTGTAACGCCATATTTTCTTTCTCGGTGCGAAACCACTTTTTCTCCAATTTTTGCAAAACCAGCCCATTTGGCTATTACCGGTATATAACGATGCATTTCGCCATATACTTCAATACTTTTTACCACATCAAGCTTGTAAGCCTTTAGTCCGCAGTTAAAATCATTAAGCTTTATGCCTGACATCTTACGGGTTGTCCAATTGAAAAACTTTGAGGGTATTGTCTTCATTATCGGATCATATCGTTTCTTTTTCCATCCCGAAACAATGTCATATTTTTTATCCTTAATCATCTGGAACAATCCGGGAATTTCATCCGGGCTATCCTGCAAATCAGCATCCATTGTAATTACTACATCTCCTTTTGCAGCTTCAAAACCTACGTTTAATGCTGCTGATTTGCCATAATTCCTCTTGAATTTTATACCTTTCAGGTTTTTGTTTTTTGAAGTAAGTTCCTCAATAACATCCCATGAATTGTCGTTACTGCCATCATCTATCATTATGACTTCATAACTAAAGCTATTTTCGTTCATAACTTTTTCAATCCATGCCGTTAATTCTCCTAATGATTCATCTTCATTATACAAGGGAACAATAACAGATATATCCATATTTGATTGATTAATCGTTTGTTGATTCGTTTGATTCCTGAATTCTTTTTTCTTTTTTTAATAATATTGACATAAGTAATGGCAAAAACAAACTCATTAATGTTAGTTCGCCCATAGCTCTGAAACCCATAAAAATGGGTGAAGAAAACCGATAAAGAATATTTTGTTGTTTAATTAATTCTTTTCCTGAAATATATTGTTTCATGGCTGTTTCATTTACTGCTATGAAGTTTGAGATTAGTTGTTTATCAATATATTTTGTGTTAATATATACAAAAACTCCAACTAGAATGGATGCTGTAAGGCCAAAGAAAAGTCCTGATATATAACACTCCTTAAAGCTGATATATCCTTTTAGTTTATTTCTATATTCTTTTACTGAAAAATACATCATTAACAACAGGATGATATAATTCCAAACCAATACCGGTCTTGATGCAGAACCAATAATCATATAAAAAAGAAAGGTTAATACAGCCATAATTAAAGCTGAAAATATTCCATATTTAAATGAAATTGAAAAGAAGTTTTTGGGAAATCGGGTTTTCTTTTTCGTCATAAATAAGTTGGGATTAGATGATGGAAGTTTCTTCTTTCTTTACGAAAATAGCAATAATTAAACTTAAAATTACTGAGAAAAATAAATTATAAATAAGACCCATAATAGACATCATTAAGGGACTGGTAAACATTTTAACATATTTCAATCCCATATTCATTTCATCTTCTGACATATTAGGGTTACGCTCAAGCATTCCTTCCTGTGCTTTTTCAATTATTTTAGTTACCATTTCAGTATCAATAAATTGAAAAAATATAAAAGTCCAGAAAACCATAAGTAATGATGCAAATAATCCTATTAAAAAGTTGGATTTAAATGATTTGCTAAACGACAAAAAACCGTCTGAATAAAGTGTTCTGAATTTATTGCTGCCATAATACATACCAATAATTAAAAAAATGTATGATGAAAATGATAGGATTTTATTCTCACTCATATTAAATGAATAGAGTATTACACTATATACTATCATTATAAAACCAACTATTATGCCATAATTCATGGCATTCATCGTTACACTTTTTGATTTTTCTATTTCAGTAGTATCCAGATTATTATTTTCCATGATTATACTTTTTAAAAATTTTTGAATAAATTATTTTGATTAATTGCAAAAGTAACAAATTTCAATAAAAGTTTAATGAAAATTTATTAATTTCTTTTATCATTTTACAATAGTTCGTTAAACTTTGACTAAGTTTTATTATATTAAAATTTAAACTATTAAATATCAATACATTATACAAAAACTGTAACTTTGTCAAAGTTTGCTATATCAGCAATTTATAATAGTTTAACGGAGTATTGATTTTATAAAAATATAATTATAAACTGATTTTTAAACATATTATTGTTAAGAATGAAAATGGAATATTGTTTTTGTTTAAATCAAAAAAGCTGCTATTGCGATGCAATAACAGCTTTTTTAAATAATATTTACTCAATAAAGAGTATTATTTTCTCAGTTGGTAAACTTTGCCAGCTCCATAAAATGCACCCATAGCTAGCAAAATGCTTAAACCACCATCGATTGGAGCACCTCCACCAACAGGAGAACCTGTTCCAACAGGAGAACCACCACCTGAGCCGCCAGGGCCAGTTCCAGTTCCGGGCATTGGTGGATCGTCAGCTAATACACTACTGATTAGTATTGGTGAAACCATCAGAAAAAACATGACGATAATTTTTTTGATTGTATTCTTCATATATCTAAAATTTATTATTTTTAATTTAATTTTTAAATTACCACTACCCCAATTCCCTCTCCTTTGGAGAGGGAATTGGAGAGGTGGATTGTTTTATTTTACA
>CAIZXK010000371.1 GCA_903936865.1 uncultured Bacteroidales bacterium
AATCAGTTGCAATCTCAAATTAATTATTTTAATAAATTATATAATACATATAACACTGAATCTGTTGCTTTTAATATTATTCCAAATAGTCAGGGATATGTTGTTTCAGGAATAGTTATAGATTCTGCTTTGTTTAAATTTAATATAAGTATAATTCAATTGGATACCATGGGTAATCAATTGTTTAGAAAAGAATATGAGCATGACAGTGCCGATTATTATATAGGAGGTGCAGGTGGTAGCGGATTTGCCAAATGCAGCAGTGGAGGATACATAGTAGCAGGTGATTTGGTATATGGTATCAATAATAAAATCTTTTTAATGCGTCTCGATACCAATTTTGATACCCTATGGACAAAAATACTTTTTGATGATACGGTTTTTATGACATTACGTCAATGTATTGAAACCAGCGACCATGGATTTGCATTATGCGGCGAAAAACGGGTTTATAATCAGCCAACTTATGCAACCCAAGCTTTTATGATAAAAACCGATAGTTTGGGCAATATTGAGTACGAAAAATTATACAATATCACCGGCGGTCATAATGGTGATAAATGTGATGCAGCATATACTATTGCCGAAACACCCGATAGCGGATATTTATTAGGTTGTGTAACTTACGATAATTTGCAACAAGGCACAGGCGATCCGGTAGTAATAAAAACAGATAGTTTGGGAAACGTAAAATGGTTAAAGAATTTCGGAGGCAGTGAAAAAGAACTTACAGCCATTGTACATGTATGCAATGACAGTAATTATCTGGTAGCATCCATGTGGTCAACCTATACCAGTTTGGGTAACGAAGTGTGGTATGCCAAAATACACTTAACCAAGCTCAGACCTGATGGAAGTATAATCTGGGAAAAAATATATGAACCTGAAACTGTATATTTAACAATATATAAAATAATAGAATACGATAACGGAGATTTAATATTAACAGGAATAAAAGATCAGATTTTTGGCAATGAAGGCTTTTTTATCACTTACTTGTTCAAGGTAAATTCCAATGGTGATAGTCTATGGTATCGTCATTTATACCACGAAGTAAATTTACCCACCATACCCGATGTAAATGATGTATTTTATATAGAAGCAGCAAAAGATGGCGGTATAGTAGGCTGCGGTAAGGTATTAAAAGCAGGTTATATTCCTCAAAGCATGTGGGTATTTAAAACTGATAGCCTTGGTTGCCTGCAACCCGGCTGCGATCCCACTGCCAGCATAGAAGAAACACCTTACCTAAAACCCGGGCAACTCCAAATCTTCCCCAACCCAGCCACTACCCAAACTACCATTAGTTACCCAACCACAGACAAAGCCATCATACTGCAAATATATAATATGCTCGGGCAAAGTGTATATGTGGAAAAACTAAGCAAAGGCAGCAGCCAAACTATAATAGATACCAGAGCATATAAAAAAGGATTGTATAAAGTGGTGGCGGGAGAAAGTAGTGGAAGCTTACTGCTAAATGGAGAATAACTGAATTGCAAATGAAGATTAATGAGTAACGAATGCAGTATTAATTGAAAAACATATCCAATCCACTCAATAAGCGTATATTGGTGAATTGGATATGTGTTTTTTATTTAAGGTTGAAACTTTAAAAATTAAGGCGTCATCACCACAACACCATTAGTCAGGTTTTCGTCAATTATCACCAGATCCGACAGATCTACCACACCATCACCGTTAAGATCGTAAACAATATAAGCCACGCTTCCTAAAGTTAAATCAGCATTCATATTAACTAAATCGCTCAAATCAACCACTCCATCCTGATTAACATCACCAACCAATAGTGCATAAATTCCTGTTGAAACCATTTTTTGATTGTTTCCATAGGCTTTGTTTCCATTAACAGTAAAATCATAACTGATGGTGTCCGTATCAAAGGAAACAGGATATTTGCTCCATGTTTCTAAATGATTACGGTGTTTTACCACAATATAATATGATCCGGTATCCTGCCCCGGAATTGCTATATCAGAAACAGTTCCATCAACGTCAAGATTCAGAAAGTGTGTTTCTACATTTAAGTAAGGAACTGTTGGTCTTGCCGTTTCAATTGTAATAAGATCGACGGTATTTTCCGAAAAATGATCACCATTCTGATCCTGAGTTTTATTCATTATTCCACTTAGGGGATTGAATAATCCTTGAAGGTATAATTTCACATTCAATACTTTAGGTATCTTAACCAATAATGATGAAGGAGCTCCTAATCCACAATTATTTTGCCCCCTTACGGTTATTAAACCGGAATAAGCATGTTGATTGGTAGAGGTTGTAATTGATTGTGATAAATTATTAGTTGTCGTCATTCCAGATGGTAGCGTCCATAAATAAGTTGAAATATTATTAATCATTGCTGTAGAATATTCCAACCCACTTTGGTTTTTAGTAATGTTAGCTGGTCCGTTAATAATACCTGCCGTATCAGGTAATACATTTACAGTTATTATCATTTGAGCTGGTTCGCCATAGCCACAGGTATTTCCTCCTTTTACAGTAATATTTCCTGAAGTAGCCGTTGGACTATAGTTAACTGTAATATTATTTGTAGTACTTATTCCTGATGCACCGTTTGGTAATGTCCATAAGTAAGTATCTGCACCGGCAATAAGAGGAAGCTGATAATCAACACCAGATTGACCCTGACAAACAGAAGAAGAACCGCTGATATTACCAGCTTGACCGGCTAAATCATTAACACTCATAATAATTAAATTACTTGTAGCAGGATTACCTGAAGCACAGCTTAAATTTGAAGTCATTACACAACTAATTGTATCTCCGTTTGCAGGTATGTAACTATATGCAGAAGAATTATTTCCAACATTTATACCATTCTTTATCCATTGATAAATTGGTGTATTTCCTCCATTTGTGGGGGTTGCATAGAATGGGATTGAAATGTTAGGACAAACAACATTAGAAGACGTTACGATACTCACAGATGCCGGTATTGCAGCTGGTTCGGTAACCTGAACTGTACCGTTTTCTATTTTTCCAATTGCATCAATAACCATTACGGAATAAGTACCTGCAGCAACAATAATTGAATCACTGGTTTGGCCGTTGCTCCACATAGTATAATATGGAGGTTGTCCTCCCGAAATAATAACTTTTGCAACACCATTTGAATAAGAATAACAACTGGCTGGTGTAGATAAAACTGAAAGTTGAAGTAAGCCTCCAATATTTTTACTTGCTTCGTTATCAGAAACATCATATTCTGATGGATTACTGTTTAAGATTCTTCCGATAATTGTTGTTCGGGAGTCAGTTACTATCCAGGGAATAGTTAAATATATATTTGATAATGAATCTACAGAGATGGCTTGTTGCCCGATTGGAATTTCTATATTATTGTTGTCAATATAGAATAACTGATAAGTTGCATCACAATGGGCATAGCCATTATTTCTGATAGTAGCATTAATATATACCGGAGTACCAGGAGCTGGTAAAGTATCACTTACATCAAAAGCATAAAATTGTAAATTAGGTGATTTGCCAACTACAAAAGCTCTGGTTGCTTCATTATTCAGTTCATTGGTTTCTGATATATCATTATCATGATCTATTACAGCTCTTATTACATGAATTCCACGTAAAGCTGACGACCAGGAATTTGAAAGATGAATTGTACTGAAGGTACCAGACATTAATCCGTTAACCCGAAGCGAATCAAAGGGTGTATTGTTAACCTGTGCAAAAAATTCAAGTGAATCGTTGCTGGTAGTTCCTATGTTTTCATAAGTTAAATCAATAGATATAGGCACATTGGGCTCCGGATTTAATAATGAAGGAGCAATGTGTTGCGACAATACCCGATAATCAGGTAAATCGGAAACCTGAACAGTTACGATTAAAACGTTATTAGCTTCATTACATTCAATGTATTCATTTCCATAATCAGCAGTCATTCTAACCTGATACGTACCTGTTTGCTGAAAAGCAAATGGAGTAGGTAAGGTAACAGAAAATGGACATGCACAAGTAGTACCTGCATAGGTGCTTACATAACCCAAATCTACCCAGCCCGATAAACCGGGTCCACTAACTTCAAATTTAACTTTAAGATGGGAAGCTTCGTAAATACCAAAATTATAAGCTCCAACAGTAAATGTTACCGGTTGATTTCTCATTTGAATATAATTCCAGAACATATTTCCACCACAAAGTGAACTTAAACTGAAATCCCAACACAGATTAGCAGAAGAAGCATTATTGTATTCATTTGATTCTGATAAAACATTTGCTGCATCAGCAGTTACAATTAATGAGTTGTTTCCAAAAGATGGAGCAGGTACGGTTATGAATATTTGTTGAGATTGATTTACTGGCAGATTACCACTAAAAGTATAAGGGTATATTGTACCTGCAACGTCAAAGTTAATAATAAAAGGGCCGTTAGCAACAGCCAGTCCTCCATTGATAACAGTTGCCAGTACTTTTATTGTACCGGGATAAGTTGGATTAACAGGTTCAACTTTCATATAACCACAACCTGACACATAAACATCAGGTTTGCATATACTGAAAAGAGTATTCAACGTAACGTTGTTATTGGTTTCGTTAGTTTCAGTAATTGTATTTGCATTATCCGATTGAAATTCAAAACTATAACTACCCGTATCCGGAGGACTGTAATTAAATGTAACATAAGTCCAACATAATGGATTTATAGTTGCAACCGTTTGATTTAATGTTGCGTTAAGGACGCCTCCTTTATAAACTTTCAGCCTTGTATTAAAACTTCCTGTAGCAGTACCATTAACATTATCTAACCGGAATGATAAGCTATTAAACTGACATTGATAATATTCAGGCGACATACTTCCCGAAGCAATAATATCAGGCAATACAGGCAAAACTAAAATACAGGCAGTATTACTGTTGTTGAATTCATTACATTCATTTGCCTGATTAGCAAAATCGGCATAAGAAGAAATATATGTTCCACCTAAGGTATTAAATGTCATAGAAGGAAGATTAATCAGGTATGACTGACCCGGACTTAAGGCAGGTATTGTGTATAAACCGGGAACAGGAGTGCCATCAGGTAAATCTATTTTCAGAGTTGTTGCTGTACTTGCCGCATTTCCCACATTACTTATAGTGATTGTACCGGTTAATGATTGCCCTGCGCGAATTACTGTGCAGTAGCTTCCACTACAATTACTTATGCCTGCACTTAAAGAAATACTTGAAACTAAATCGGGACCCACACATATTGATACAACCGCTGGTTCAATAATTTCAAAACTAGTTGCCGTATCGCCATCAAGGGTATAATCTGTTATATGAACATTAGCATGATAAATTCCACCAGTAATAGGGGCGTTGAAAGAAAAGCAATAGTTTCCCAATGAATTGGTATTTGTACTTCCTGTTTGACCGGTTTCAACAATAGTATAATTTACAGTTGCCCCTGCACAGGAAGTGTCTGTTAACTGAACAGCTGTTCCTGTATAATATGCACTACCACAAATGCTAACAGCTGTTCCTGATAGAGACGTATATGGATTTGCATTTGCAGTAATAACAATACGACCGGGTAAAGAATAATTACCATTTTTAAAGGGTCTTATTGCCTGATTATCCAATTCATTGGGTTCTGCCAATGCATCGGTATAATCAATAAATACCTGCATTGGACACCAAGCCGGATTTGGTGGTGTTTGAATTGTCCAGGAAACAGTGGTTGAACCATAAGCAGAAATTTGTTGAACGGTTATATCAGGATATACGGTTGAAGGACTAAATTGATTAACTAAATGAACCACAAAGTTAGTTGCATTTCTGCCTGAATAATTATGAATAGTAGCATTTACAGTAATATAATCGCCGGGATTAGGATTAGAATTAGAGAAAGTAATATCATTAGCAAAAATGGATAAATCAGCTAATCGCATAATATTAGGTTCGTTAACCGGACCAATTGAAGAAGAACAACCTCCATCGTCTTTAACAGTAATGAGTGTATTCCAGTTTTGTGATTCAGGTAGTGCTGAAGCTATATAATAATAATCTTTTCCATCGGTTACATTCAAATCATTCGGATTAATTTCCTGCAAGAAAAACAATCTGTCGTTAGAATTGGTATAACTGGCATTCCCTTCAAAATCAAGCTGAAGTCTTGGATAGGTGGCATCAGGAAAATTTCCATCACTATCAGTATAACGAACCTCAAATCGATACAAATTAGCAGGTGTTCCATCAGTTGGGTTAACCAGATTGCTTACAAATCCATTATTGCCAGTATAGCTGAGAACAGGTAAGTGATTGTTACTTACATTAACTGTTTGGCTTACACAGTTTGTGAAATTACAACTGTTTTCGGCTCTTACAAAATAGGTTGTTGTAGCTGTTGGATTTACAATAATTGAAGTTCCTGTTCCTATTAAATTTGAGTCACAACTTCCGGCATACCATTTCCAGTCTGCCAAAGTTCCTAAAGTACCTCCAACAATGCTTAGTGTTGAGTTTTCTCCAACACATAACGAAAGGTTTCCATTGATGTCGGTTGCAGCAACAGATGGTTGATTAACATTAATATATAAAAAAGATGAATTTCCATCACCACAGGAATTATTGCCTCTTACGGATATATTTCCAGATACGGCAGATTCCCCAAAATTTACTGTAATAGAATTTGTATTACTGCTTCCGGTTGCTCCGGAAGGTAATGTCCATATATAATTTGTTGCGTTACTTAGTAATGGAACGGAATAAACCAAGTTACCTTCTCCTTTGCAAATTGTTGTTGAGCCAATTATAGTTCCTGCTGAAGCTGGTAATGGATTTATGGTTATTGCTTTTAAAGAGGGTTCACCGTCTCCACAGCTATTGTATCCTCTAACAGAAATATAACCTGAAATTGCAGAATTACCATAGTTCACTGATATTGAGTTTGAGGAAGTTATTTCGTTTGCTCCCGAAGGCAATGACCAGCTATAGGAGGTTGCATTTGAGATAGATGGAATGGTATAGCTTACATTATTTTGTCCCTGGCAAACCGGAGATAAGCCACTGATTAATCCGGCAGCTAAAGGGACTGTATTTACTGTGATTTTTAAAGCTGAATAGGGTCCATCTCCTATCGAATTATGACCTTTAACCTTAATACTATCTGAAATAGCAGTAAGGCCAAAATTAACCATAATGCTGTTTGTTGAGCTAATTCCTGTTGCTCCCGATGGCAATGTCCAGATATAAGTTGTTGCATTTATTATGGGTGTAACACTGTAAACAACTCCGTTTTGTCCCTTGCATACAGAAGTAATACCTGAAATGGTTTCTGCTGCCGAAGGCAAAGAATTATCAATTGTAATAGTAAAAGTATTAGAATTAGCACCTGTGTTGCAAGCAACCGGCTCTATTTTAGCTTGAATACTATCGCCATTAACAGGTATAATACTAAAAGATAGTCCTGTTGTTGCTTGTAAAATGTTGTTTACATACCATTTTATGTCACTTGGAGAAACAATCCCTGATGCAGAAGCTGTAAATGTAATAGTTGTTCCTGAAGTTACAGTTGTTCCGGGTGAAGCAGAAATACTGATTATTTGAGTATTTATTGGTAAAGGGGCAGATATACCACTACCTGCAAAACTCGTGCATCCATTTATAGTCTGTAGAACTGAATAAGTTGCTGAATTACTTACTGTAATTGAAGAATTTGTTGCTCCGTTACTCCATAACAATGAGTCCGTAGCAGTGGTTGAAAGTACAGAGTTACCACAATTATTCTGAACCGTTATAATTGGTGTTGCCGGTGTTTGATTTACAATAATAACTTTGCTTGATTCAGAACCATCACCACAGGAATTATGTCCTTTTACTGTAATATCTCCTGAAATTGCTGATCCGGAAAATGAAACCGTTATGCTATTTGCAGAACTTGAACCACTTGCACCACCTGGCAATGTCCAGGTATAAGAAGTTGCATTATTTATTGCAGGAACTGTGTAAATAATTCCGTTTTGGTTTTGACATACTGTAAAAGTACCTGAAATTATATCTGCATTTGCAGGTAAAGAATTTACAGTTATAGTAGCTGTTGCTGAATTAATCGGGTTGCAGATTCCACTTTGAACCACCACCCTGTATTGAGTAGTTGTAGAAAGATTTATTGCCATATAAGTAGTTGATGTATTTGCAATATCATTAACTGTTAACCAATTATCTGTCGTAGATTGCCATTTTACAATATTTCCTGTATTGCCCGATAAAGTTAATGTTGTACTATTTATACCTGAACAAACAGCTGTACTTCCTGAAATATTACCTCCTACAGAAATGCTATCTCCATTTACCGTTTTCGCAGCTGTTTTAGAACAACCATTAGCATCAGTAACCACAACAGAATAAGTTCCAATTCCTAATGAAGTAGCTGTGGCAGTGGTTTGATTTCCTGCATTTGCACTCCATTGATAGGTATATGTTTCGGTTGAACCAAAACATGTAATTTCAATAATTGAGCTATGGCCAGTTTGCACAAGAGGTGTAATTACCCATGTATAAAGCTGACTTGTATGGTTATTGGCAAAAGAATAGTTTTGGTAATTGTAAGTGGGAACAATACTAGATAAAAGAGTACCTGAAGCTGATGTTCCTCTGTATAACAACATAGTTCCCGGAATATTATAATTTCCATTAAACTGCCCTCCTTTTATTTTGACAGAATCTAAGCGTACCGATGAAGCAAAAGTCATTGTTAATTCATAAGGATTAATTGTTTGAAAAATTACACCATCAGTAAATATTCCATCATTAATTTTTGATAAATCATTTGCCCCATAAAATGAATTCATTGTTGTAGTTGCTGTATATGAAAGTTGTCCCGAACCACTTCCAATATTACCATCACTTACTGTTACTGTTGCTGTTCCGTTATTCTGATCGCAGTTAACATTTGTTGCTGAAGTTGCAAGTGTAAAACTACCTCCTACGGTAACACGGGCTTCTATTGTTGCTGAACAGTTTTCTCCATTTGTTCCGGTTAACGTATAAACAGTAGTTTCTGAAGGTATAAAGGCAACTCCATCACTAATGCCACCTGACCATGAATATGAATTTGCTCCGCTACCGGTTAATGTTACCGATGTTCCTGAACAAACGTTTAATGAAGGAGTTGCAGTAAAACTTAAAGTCGGAATATGATTGATACTTACCAGTAATGAATCGGATGGCGTTGTTGTACAGCTATTTTGTGTAAGTGCAATTATATATACTTGTCCGGTAAAAGTATCGTTCCAGTCAACAGTTGCAATGGTATCTGTTCCGCTTATAACACCTGCTGAAGCTGGATTGATACGCCAACTATAAGTTACGGTATCATTAACCTTTAGTGTTGTATAAGTTGAGTTGGGAGGATTTATACACATCAGGCTTGTCCCGCTGGGTTTTGCTGTTTGCTGAGGCGGAATACATATTCTGAAAGTATCTATTTGTGTTAAACTCCACCTGTTTTCATTATCTTTTGCTCTCACATAAAGTGTATGAAAACTATTGGTTAATCCGTTCAGGTTAGCTATAAAATCCCTGGATATGTTAGAATCGGGACTTACACTAACAACAATACCGTTATCAAACCCCGGATCATTATCAATAAAATATTCCAATTTAGTAATGCTTTTGTTTGAACCATTTACACCAGTCATTTTATAAAAAGGAATAGTATGGGTTAAACTCCATAAATTCAGATTATCCATTGCTCTGATATATAAAGTATGAAATCCATTGCCTGTATTTGTCATTGGGATAACAAAATCACTGGAAATATTTATTTCATTGTTTGTTAATACTTCAGTTCCGTTTCCAAACCCTGGATCGATATCCACAAAATACTCCATTTTGGTTATATTTTGATTAATTCCATTTGAATGAGACATTTTACAGAAAGGCATCGTATGGGTTAAACTCCAGTTATTCTGATTATCCATTGCTCTTAAATAAAGCGTATGAAATCCATTGCCTATAGTTGTCATAGGTATTACAAAATCCCTGGAAATCATTGTATCATTTGTCGTAGATACAGAAGTTCCATAACCAAAACCCGGATCCGAATCAATGAAATATTCTAATCTGCTAATGGTTTTATTACTTGTATTATTAGGTATTGAGTATTTATAGAAAGGTATCGTATGGGTTAAACTCCAAATATTCTGGTTATCTTTAACTCTGATATAGAGTGTGTGAAATCCATCGCTGACCGTTGTCATTGGGATATTGATATCACTTGAAATATTAGTATCAGGTGTTATGTTGATTAATAATCCATTACCAAATCCCGGGTCGATATCAATAAAATACTCTATTTGAGTAATGTTACTATTCGTCAGATTTATTGCAGGGGAATTAAGTACGGAATTTAAAGTTGTTTCTATATTAATTGGAATAGTAAAAGCCCGTGAATTGAATATAGATAATATAAATAAAAATATAAAGCATAACTTTTTCATAAATATATGTTTATGTAAATGATTTAAAAACATTCAATATTGCTAAGCAAAATCAATGTATTAAAGAAAAACCAATCAATTATAATTTATTAGTGGGTCTTTGCCTTTACATTAACATTTAAGCCATTGGTTGTGGTACCACTCCCTGATGAAGTAATCTGATATATGGCAGGTATGGCAGGTAATCCTGATAAAACGTAAGGTTCATCTCCACCAAATGCACCACAATCTGTTCCATTAGTTCCTGTTCCAATAGCTGGAGAGCCTGCTTTTAACTGCGATTGTCCATCAGATGAACCACTTCCCAAAAATACAGTTCCCATATTAACATTTAATTGATTTCCATTGCCTGCCGGCAATTGTGTGCTATTACATATATTGTTAAAAACATTAGTGATTCCGAAATTTGAAATTGATCCTACATAAATAATATTGTTTGAAATTACAAAATCATAAGTGTTTATTGCATTATAATAACCGTAATAATAATTATAACCACTATAGATTGTATTATTATTTATTAATCCAGAATAATTGTTAGTAAAAACTATTCCAATCCCATCCTGGAAAATATTATTATTAATAATAATGTTGTTTTTTATACCGGTTGTTTCCTGAGATTGAATACTATAACCAATGGAGTTTTGAGAAATTTTAATATTGCTGTAAGATGATCCATAAAAGTAAATACTAGCCATTTTATTTCTGATTATTGAAATATTGCCACACCATATATTTGCTTGCGAAAATTCAAGTCCGCTAATCATGCTTCCACTACTGCCAACATTAAATGAAATAATACCAAAGGATGATGAATTAATAGATTTTTGAGTTTGAGGATTTTGATTTAAAAAATAACCTGGCCCAATAATGCATAGCGGTTTGTTAAGTGTAATGTCTCCATAAGCACTTACAGAGCCATCAACATAAATTGTATCATTAGCATTGGCATGTATATAAGCGGTGTCCCATACACTAAAATCGGCACTTACACCATAATTGTTGTTCAATCGCCATACTTTTGCATTTGCATTTAAAATAAATAGAATACTAACTGTAAAGAAGATAATTTTTTTCATTTTTTTAATTGTTTGTTTATTATTTATAAAAAGGGGTTTCGAAAATTAGATTTTTGAGGCGAACAAGATTTTTAAAACCGCAGTTTACTAATGTAAGTGAGGATTTTGAAAATTGAAGTTCAACGAAGAAAAAGCAATTTTTAGAAGTCCCGTAAAATAAATCCACAAGCTTGCTCTAGTCACTAATTGCATAAATTACAATCATTTAATTATAAAATAATAATAACTAATTAATGTAAATTATTAATGACAAAACACAAAAACCCTTGCAGATTTTATGTTTTTAACTTTTTTCTTTTATCAGCTGTATGGGTTAAGTTCCTCCTCGCTAAATACTGGAGTAATTATTTGCAACTTAGTTTTTTCATTATTTAATAATTTAATAACAAAATTAATTTATTATTGTTTAATTTGTTATTAAAAAATTAAGATGTGTAAATTAATTTCATCATTTAGTTTTATACAAATGTTATTATTAGTTTTCATTAAACCTTAAATACGTATATTTTTTTTTATTAGCCACAAATTACACGAATTTAATAAATAAAATTAAATGAAAATAAAATCTTGCAAACAACTACTATTAAAACACTAATGAAAATCCTTGCAGTTTTTAGATATATAACAATTTATATAAACCCAGATTACGCAATAGGAAATTGAAAAGGGAATTGATATCCATTAGAAAAGTTCCACAACCCTGAGAACCACGCTCGTCTTTTCTTATTGAGTGCAATTTTAAGGACAAGTCTATCGTTTACT
>CAIZXK010000372.1 GCA_903936865.1 uncultured Bacteroidales bacterium
AATGCAATTTCATCAATACTTTTACCTGATTTAAATAAATCGAAACTAAGTTTTTTTGAATCAACTTTTTCTTTCTTCTCTGCTTTTAATTTTGGACTTTTAACTTTAAACTCTATTTTTTGTTTGTCTATATTATTTCTTTCGCAAAATGATGAAATTATTTCAATAATATCGTGTCCGAATTGCATAACCTTTTTCTCTCCAATACCTTTTATTCCTCTTAATTCGCCAATGGTAGTAGGCAAGTATTTTGTTAATTCCTGCATTGCCTTAAAAGGAAGAATCATATATTCGTCTGAATTATTTTCTTCTGCTAACATTTTACGCCAATTTTTCAATTCAATATATAGTGAAGAATGAGGTGAATCTTTTACCACTTCAAATTTTGTATTTTGTTTAGTTTTAACTGAAGATTTAAAATCAATATCAGCATTTGCTTTTGCTTTAATATACGCAAGTGTTTCAAAGCCATTAATACAGAATTTAAGGCTTGTAAGTTTTACGAAAATATCTTTTTGTAATTTTTCTAATATATCGTTTAAAGTTTTTTTAATTTCTTTATTATCTATATCAAAACTAATTTCGGTAACAAATGAGAATAAAATACTTTCAGTTTTTTCTGCAAAATATATAGCGGCCTTTTTAATACGATCCTGAATTTCTGAACTTTCTTCGGGTAGGTGAATAGTTGAAAATATTTGAACTAATTGCATTTTAAATTTATCGGCAATAATATAAATTTCTGTTTCTGCTATTCCGCCTTTATGTTTAATATCATCAAGTAATGTTCTTTGAATAATGTTATCACTATCATTTAAAATCTTTTGCAAGTATGAAAATCTGCTTTTTATGCTTTTAAAATCAAACAATTCATATAACAATGATTGCTGATATGCAATTTTAGATTCTTCTAATTGTTTTTCGTCAGGTTCATTATTTCGCACATCATCAGAAAACTCTGAAACAGTATTATCTGTTTTTACACTTCTCATTGTTATTTGAGAACTTAAAACCAATCCTTCAAAAGTTTTGCATCTGCTAAGTGCAACATATACCTGGCCGTGAGCAAAAGAAGCATTTGCGTCAATAATGGCTTTTTCAAAAGTTAATCCCTGACTCTTATGTATTGTTATAGCCCAGGCTAACTTTAATGGATATTGTGTAAATACTCCTATTACATTTTCTTTTATTTCTTTTGTTACATCATCAAGAAAATATTTAACATTTTGCCATTCTTCTTTATTTACAGGAATTTCAGCGGTATCTGCTGGACATTTTACATAAATAATTTCGTCTTCAATTCTTGTAACTTTACCTATTTTTCCATTATAAAAAAGTTTTGCACCAGAACTATCATTCTTTACAAACATAACCTGTGCCCCAATTTTTAATTCTAAATCAAGCTCTGTAGGATATGAATACTCAGGAAAGTCGTCTTTGATTTCAGCTTTAAACTTTTTTGAACTTAATTTAATTTTTTTAAGCTTTGTTTCATTTATCTGATGAGCATTTGCGTTGTGTGTTGTTAAGATTATATATCCCTCATTATCTTCAGCTGAAAATCC
>CAIZXK010000373.1 GCA_903936865.1 uncultured Bacteroidales bacterium
ATTTTTGTATATAAATATCTTTACAAACTTATTACTTATTTATGGATTTACCAAATAAGTAAGAATTATAAGTTTCTCTTTTTTGTTTTATAAATATTGGATTTTAGTTTTCATTACTATTTTTTTTATTTTTAATTTTCAATATTTAAATAATTTCTTATAACAAACCTACACACCATAACAAATAAACTTTTCATTTATTGTCTTAAATAAATGAGCTAATTAAAATCAACTTCTTTTGGTTTATTACTAACAAAATCGAAAAGTTTAAGTACATTCTGACCAGATATTCCAAACACAAAGCCTTGTCCACCTGATGGTAAAATCGGATAATAGGCTACATTTAATTGAAAAGTCTGAAATACCAGGTTATCATTTCTAATTCTTAATCCAGCGCCTAAACCAAGAAAATATTTTTCGGAAAGTATAAAATGTTTATTAGAGCCTAAAATACCCAAATCCCAAAAACCATACATAGCAACTTTAAAACCATAAAAATCAACTGGTGTAAAAGCAACATTTTCTAATTTCAAGGATAGCTTTTGAGTACCTAACATCAAATTACTTTGCATTTCAGGCGCCAGAAAATCCAACTTAATATACTCACCTTCAAATCTATTGAAACCTATAACATAATTAAGATTGATAAAATTACGAAATTTATATTTTTTATAAAAAAATAAATTACTAAACGAATTTACATTTATGCGAATTACATCTTGTTCAGAAAAATGACCATTTTTATACCCACCTACTCCTAAAGAAGCGTAAAGATATCCAAAATCTTTTATAAAATCACCTGCAGAAATTTTAAACCCATAGTAAAACCTATTGCTAAATTCACGCTTTTCGGGACCAAGTGTCGCTTCAATTAAATAACCATGTGGAATATCTTCAACAATACCAAAAGCATAAATCAAATTTCCTTTGTAATAATTTCTTTTTGACAAAGAAATACTTCCCAAAATTAAATCGGAGTGATGATATAATTTATACGTAAATTTATCTACAAGCATTCTTTCAGAAAAATGCTTTCTCAAATATCCAGCAGAGAGTATTAATCTTAATGAATTTACATTTTTTTTGTCTTTTTTTAAAATAAATGATTTTCCCATCCAAATATCAGACGTAAAGTACTTAACTGGAATTTGTAGGTTTTGGTAAGTTGATGAACTAATATATGAAATTTCGTTCGTTTTTGTTAAATAAACACCTCCTGCATATTTTGATTTTGATGTAAGAAAACTTCGGCTTCCAAATAAACCAAATTGTTCAATTTCATAAACATTATGATAAAAAACTCCTGCATCAATAAAAGTTCTTTTAATATTATTCAAATCATATTCAAATCGATAACCAAAATGTTGGGATGAATCTTTATCGTAAAATAATTGATTTTTTAATGAATTTCCCAACCCTAAATAATTAAGGTCATAAACTTCAATATTTCCTGCCCTACTTCCTAAATCCGGAATCAAACCAATTGACCATAAATCACGTGTAATTATATATATATCAATATTATTAGCATCTATAATACTTGCGTAAATCCGGGCATCATACATATACGGCAAATTACGCAAAATACGTTCCTTTTCTCCATATTCCCCGTTACCACATACCAAAAACCCTTTAACCCACAATAATACCTATAAGGATACCACAACCACCAATATTTTAGTTTCCAGTTCTGAGTTTTGAGTACTGAGTTCTGACTCGAAATTAGTAATTCAGAACTCGAAACTAAACTGTATTTTTCAATCATAAACTCCTTCCCCGGAAAAACAACCTCCACCACATACCGCAGTTTCAGTATCGGATTTTTAATGTGTTTGATATTGCGGAAGTGAACCGGAACAGCGGAATTATTCCTTGCGACTGCGAAATCGAAACCTGAAAGATGCTTCAGAAACAAATCAAGTTCATATTCTATAAAAAAGTTATTTTTCTCCAAGCAGAAAGAAATCAATTTCAGTTATAAACGATTTCATCTCAACGAACATCTCTTCTATGATTTCTTTTTCGAAAACTATAAATGATTCATAATCACCTTTTGTACGTCTATTCGAGGCTTTATTAATATATTGGCCAAAACGCGTTTCAATTAATCCTTTGTGTATGAAATTTTTATTAAACCAACCTATTAATTGCTGATGTTTTGACGTTTCGTAACCGTAAGCTATACCAAGTGCAAGTAAGGCATAAAACATACCATAATAAATCCTATTTACGGATGCCCTTAACCGATTATTTTCGAGTAAAACCTCAACATCCATTATTGTATCTTTTGCTTCAGATAAACGATATTGAATTAATGCAATTCTTTCTTCTGCGGTAAGTGTCATGCGTAAATACCAGTATTAAGTGCATTTTGAAACATACTTTGTTTAGCTCTTAAAGATGACAATTCGTGTTGCGAAATTATATGAGCATCAATTAATATGTTGTATTTCAAGTCAATATCATAACATAAATCAAAAATTTTATTCTCATCTTTAGCACTGTATGTGTTTTTCAACACAATTAACACATCGTAATCAGAGTCTTTTTTAGCTTTACCTGATGCTTGCGATCCAAATAATATGATGTCTTTTAATCCATCTTTATATTCACACTCAAGATGCACTTTTAAATCATTAAGCATAACTAATTTATTTTTCATCTATTTTCTATATTTTTTGTTTGGTTATTTTCACGCCACAAATATACTAATTTAGTTTATAATGTTCATAAATAGTTTATAATGTTCATAAAGTTTATAAAGTTCATAAAGTTGAAGAAAAAGACAC